>JAIXVE010000271.1 GCA_027483175.1 Verrucomicrobiaceae bacterium
CGTTTGTGATCGACGCCCATGGCGTGGAGGAGGGTGGCGTGGAGGTCGTGGACGTGGACGGGGTCGCGGACGATGTTGTAGCCGAACTCGTCGGTTTCGCCGTAGACGAGGCCTTTCTTGAGACCGCCGCCGGCCATCCACATGGTGAAGCAGCGCGGGTGGTGGTCGCGGCCGAAGTTGTCTTTGGAGATATCGCCCTGACTGTAGGCGGTGCGGCCGAATTCGCCGCCCCAGACGACGAGGGTTTCGTCGAGGAGCCCGCGTTGTTTGAGGTCGGCGACGAGGGCGGCGGCGCCCTGATCGGTTTCTGCGCATTTCTGGCGGATGCCGCCGGGGAGACCGCCGTGGTGGTCCCAGTCGCGGTGGCAGAGCTGGATGAAGCGGACCCCGCGTTCGGCGAGACGGCGGGCGAGCAGGCAGTTGTTAGCGAAGCTGGGTTCGCCTTGTTTGGCGCCGTAGGCGTCGAGGACTGACTGAGGTTCCCTGGAGAGATCGGTTAGTTCGGGGACACTGGCCTGCATGCGGAAGGCGAGTTCGTAGTTTTCGATCTGAGCGGCGATGGCTGGGTCGCCGAGCTGGCCGAGGGCGAGCCGGTTGAGTTCGTTGGTGGAGTCGAGGAGACTGCGTCGGGTCTGACTGGAGATGCCTTTTGGGTTAGAGACGTAGAGGACTGGGTCGCCGGCGTTGCGGAACTGGACCCCGCCGTACTGTGCTGGGAGGAAGCCGCTGCCCCAGTAGCGGGCTTGGAGCGTCTGGCCGCCGCCGCCGCTGGTTAGGACGACGAACGAGGGGAGGTCCTTGTTGCTGGAGCCGAGACCGTAGGCGAGCCATGCGCCCATGACGGGGCGGCCGGGTTGCTGATGGCCGGAGGCGAAGAATGTGACGGCGGGGTCGTGGTTGATGGGGTCGGTGTGGATGGAGCGGACGAACGTGCAGTCGTCGACGACCTTGGAGAGGTGAGGGAGGAGTTCGGATAGGTCCATCTGGGAGGAGCCGAACTTCTGGAATTTGAATGGGGAGCCGACGCAGAGGAGGTTTTTCTGGCCGCTGGTCATTGTGGTGATCCGCTGGCCTTTGCGGACACTGTCGGGGAGGTCCTTGCCGGTCATTTCGATGAGCTTCGGCTTGGGGTCGAAGAGATCGAGATGGGACGGGGCCCCTGACATGAAGAGATAGATGATGCGTTTGGCTTTGGGGGCGAAGTGGAGATGGCCGAGGGCACCGGGGACGGCCGGGCCGGCGGATTCGTCCGCGGCGAAGAGGTTAGGATTGAGGAGGGAAGTGAGGGCGAGTGCGCCGAGGCCGGTGCTGCTCTGCTTGAGGAACGTGCGGCGGGCGAGACCCTGCTGGAGCTGGAGAGGAGAGTGCATGGGGGCTCAGTTGGAGATGGTTTCGTTGAGATTGAGGAGGACGTTGGCGAGGGTGGTCCATGCGGCGAGTTCCTGGGGATTGATGCCCTCCGGGTTGGGGTAGTCGCCGATTCTGATGAGATCGGCGGCGGCGGCCGGGTCCTGCTGGTAGGTGGCGAGCTGGGTGGTGATGGAGCGTTCGAGGATGGCGGATTCGCGCTCGTCGGGGATGCGGCCGAGGGCGGTGCGCCATGCGAAGCGCGTGCGTGAGGGGACGTCCGGGCCGCCCTCGCGGAGGATGCGGAGGGCGAAGGCGCGGGCGGCTTCGACGAAGACCGGGTCATTCATGAGCACGAGGGACTGGAGTGGCGTGCTGGTTTTGGCGCGCTGGGCGCTGCAGAATTCGCGGGTGGGGGCGTCGAGGGTGACGAAGGAAGGATAGACCGTGGAGCGACGCCAGTAGACGTAGAGACCGCGGCGGTAGAGGTCAGCGCCTTTGGATTTGTCGTAGCCGTAGCCGCCCATTTCGTTGATTTCCCATGTGCCGGGAGGTTGTTCCGGTTTGATGGAGCGGCCGCCGAGTTGGGGGTTGAGGATGCCGGCGATGGCGAGGGCGTTGTCGCGGATCATTTCGGCGTCGAGACGCTGGCGCGGGCCGCGGGCGAGCAGTCGGTTTTCGGAGTCGCGGGCGAGGAGGTCGGGGGCGACACGGGACGACTGGCGGTAGGTGGCGCTCATGACGATCTGTTTGATGACGCGCTTGGTGTTCCAGTCTGACATGAAGTCGGCGGCGAGCCAGTCGAGGAGATCCGGGTGGCTAGGCCATTCGCCTTGTGAGCCGAAGTCGTTGACGGTTTTGACGAGGCCGGTGCCGAAAAGGATGGCCCAGAAGCGATTGATGGTGACGCGGGACGTGAGCGGGTGGTCGCGGGAGACGAGCCAGCGGGCGAAGTCGAGACGGTTTAGTGGTTTGCCGTCTGCGGAGGGAGGGATCTGCGGTAGGAAGGCTGGGACGGCGGCGGCGACTTTTTCGCCGTTTTGATCGTACTGGCCGCGGACCTTGATGAACGTGTCGCGGGGTTTTTCCATTTCCGACATGACCATGGTGTTAGGGATGGCGTTGTCGGTGTTTGTGCGGGTCTGGCGGAGGTCGGCGATTTCCTTCTGGATGGCGGCGATTTCGGGGACTTGGGTTTCGCGGAAGAGCTTCTGGAGGGCTTCCTTCTGCTGAGGAGAGCGGGTGTCGGCGGGGATGGCGGCGATGGCCAGGGTGGTGGCAGCGCCGAGTTGGGCGATTTCAGCGGGTGGGAGGGCGCGGGAGAAGATGCGGACGTCGTCGATGGTGCCGGCGAAGAGTGGACCGGAGGCACCGCGGCGGCCGATGCTGAATGGTTCCGGGGTGCGGATGGTATCGGTGAGGGAATCGACGACGATGTTGACCTTTTCGGGTTGGCCGTTGACGAAGAACTGGACCCCTGCGGCTTTACCGGAGCCGTCGTAGGAGACGGAGAAGTGGAGGAGGGAATCGGCAGGGAGATCGCGCTGGCATTGGACATGAATGGCATTGGATGGCCATGTGCTGATGAGGTGGAAGCTGGGTTTGGTGCCGTGGAATTCGACGTCCCAGCCGCGGGTGGCGGCGGCATTTTCCATGCGGCCGAAGGGTGAACCGCCTTTGGCGTTGATTTTGAGCCATGCGGAGACCGTGAAGGGTTGATCTTTTTCGAAGCCGAAGGCGTCGCCGTATTCGATCCAGCCCTTCTGGTCGAGGACGAGACCGGAGGCGACGGAGGCTTCGGCGAAGGAGGATTCGCCTTTCGCGGTGCCCGGGGTGGGTTGGTTAGAGTCGCTGGAGCCGTTGCCTGAGGCGTCGAGCGGGAAGTGGACGAAGGGGCCAGCGGGGGCGGGTGGTGGGCCGCTGGCGGTGAGGGTTTGTTCCCATGCGGCCTGGCGGGCTGGGAGGGTGGCGTCGAGTGCGGTGCCTTTTTGTTCAGCGGCGGCGATGGCGGCGTCGAGGCGCTGGAGTTCAGCGGATTGTTCGGCGGAGGGGACCTTGAGGAACGGTTGGGGATTGCGGTCGCGGACCCCGTCCTTGCCGTTTTCGGGGACGTTGTGGAAGAAGGCGTAGACTTGGTAGAAGTCCTTCTGGGTGATGGGGTCGTATTTGTGGTCGTGGCACTGGGCGCAGGCGACGGTCATGCCGAGCCATGTGACGCCGGTGGTGGCGACGCGGTCGACGACGTAGAGGTTGAGGTATTCCTGTTCGATGAGACCGCCTTCGTCGCTGGTCATGACGTTGCGGTGGAAGCCGGAGGCTACTTTCTGGTCGATGGAGGCGTTGGGGATGAGGTCACCGGCGAGTTGTTCGGTGGTGAACTGATCGAAGGGCATGCCTGAGTTGAAGGATTTGATGACCCATTCGCGCCAGAGCCACATGTCGCGGAGGGAGTCGTTGTGGTAGCCGCTGGTGTCGCCGTAGCGTGCGAGGTCGAGCCATGGGACGGCCATGCGTTCGCCGAAGTGAGGGGAGGCGAGGAGACGGTCGACGGCTGCGGAGAGGGCGGCGGAACGGTCTTTGGCGGAATCGGCGATGAAGGCGTCGACTTCTGCGATGCTTGGGGGGAGACCGGTGAGATCGAGGGAGACGCGGCGGAGGAGACGTGCGGGATCTTCTTCCGGGGAGTGCTGGAGACCGGCGGCGGCGAGCCGGGCGCGGATGAAGGCGTCGATGGGAGTGGGGGCGTCGGCGACTTGAGGGACGGCGACGGGTTTGACGGGTTGGAAGGCCCAGTGGCCGGTCCATGTGGCGCCGTTCTGGATCCAGCGTTTGAGGAGGTCCTTGTGGGCGGCGGTGAGTTGTTTGGGTTCGTCTGGCGGGGGCATGACGTCGTCGGCGTCATGGGTGGTGATGCGGCGGAGGAGTTCGCTGTGTTCGGGGTCGCCGGGGACGATGGCGGAGTTGCCGGATTTGGCTTTGCCGAAGGCGGATTCCTTGATGTCGAGGCGGAGGTCGCCTTTGCGTTTATTGGAATCGGGGCCGTGGCAGGTGAAGCAGTGTTCGGAGAGAATGGGGCGGATTTCGCGCGCGAAGTCGATTTCCTCGGCGGCGATGGGGAGCGCGAGGAGAGGGAGGAGAGAGAGGGCGTGGCGTGACGGCATGGTGATGAAGCGGCGAGCAAGAAACGTGATGGGGGCGTGGGAGTTGTCATGATTCCGGGGGGGGAGAGACCCAGGAACCAGGGTGGTGGGACGGAGCGGTTGGGGAAAAGATTGATGAAAGTTTGCAAAGTGGGCTTGACTGGTTGGTGAGGGATGGATAGGAACGGCCCGGAAATACGGATTTTAATCTTGGTGCCCCCCGCTGCCGGATGAGATCTGCCGATTTCACATTGCATTTTCCCTTTTTCCCTAAGCCACTGACCCCCCGTCTAGTATGAAGCGTACAGCCTTGAAGCGTTGGATTCCTTTTCGTCTCGCCGCCCTTGTGGCTCCATTGATTGCGGCTTGGCCGGTGGCGGTGAAGGCTGCGCCATTGTGGTGGGACAACGTGGGCGGGACGGCGAATGACTGGGGTGGTGCGGCGAACTGGTCGACGGTGGTGGGAGGCGGGACGACGCCAGGGGCGATTCCTGGGGCGGCGGATACGGCGACGTTCAATGCGACGTCGCTGACGGCGGCACAGACGGTGAATTTGAATGCGGATCGGTCGTTGTTGGGGTTGATTTTCACGTCGGGGGCGACGGTGGGCTTGCAGGGTGGCGGGACGAACCGGGCGCTGACGCTTGGGGCCGACGGGATCGTTAAGTCGGGTGCGGGAGCGATCACGGTGGGATCGGCGACGGCTGGACAGAATGTGAGCATTCTGCTGGCGGCGGATCAGACGTGGGCGAATAACAACAACACGGGAGCGCTGACGGTGCTGAACGGTGTGACGTCGAACGCGGCGGGGGCTCGGGTGCTGACGCTGGGCGGGACGAGCACGACGGCGAGCACGGCATCCGGGGTGATTGGGAATGGATCTGGGACGGTGTCGGTGACGAAGTCCGGTGCGGGCACGTGGGTGCTGGGCGGGGCGAACAGCTTTAGCGGCGGGGTGAATCTGAATGCGGGGGTTCTGCAGTTGAACAATGCGACGGCGGCCGGGTCTGGGACGATTACGTACGGGAATTCCGGGAGCGGGCGACTGTTCATCAACGGCGGGGTGACGATTGCGAACAATCTGGTCATCGGGACTGCGCAGGCAGGATCGGTGGGGCAGGGGTTGATTCAGCAGACGGGGACTGGACGAGCGACGGTGAACGGGACGGTGACGATGAATGCGTTGCCTTCGGCTGGCGGGGCATTGGTGGGTGGGGCGGCGGTGGGGAATGAGTTGGTGCTGGCGGGAGCAGTGAATGGCGGAGCTGCGCTTGGTTTGTCGCAGCGGGATGGCCGGGTGATTTTCAGCGGTGGTGGGTCGATTGGGGGGAACTTCGTGGTGACGGGGACGGTGCTGGCGGGGGCGAACAATGGGATTCCGGTGGGATTGGCTCCGGCGCTGGGTGGGTCGGCGAACGGGACGCTGGATTTGAATGGCTTTAATCAGACGCTGGCTGGCGTGAGCTTGGGGAATTCGGGGGTTGGAAGCAACTTCACGGGCACGGTGAATCTCGGGGTCCGGACGCTGAGCCTTGACGGCAATGTGACGACGATTTCGACGGCGACGAGTGTGGCGGCGCACACGATCAATGCGGGGGTGGGCGGGACGATTAACTTTGGCGGGACGAACCGGTCGTTTACGGTCGCGGACACCCTAGCGGTGGATGATCTGACGGTGAACGGGGCGGCGATTACGGCGAATGCGGGTTTCAGCAAGGATGGGGCGGGGACGCTGGTGTTGAGGAATGTGACGTCGAGTGGGGCGCTGAGTGTGAATGCGGGGACGGTGGCGGCGTCTTCGATTGGGCAGGCGGGGACGTTGAGCGTGCCGGGATTGAGTTTTGGAGCTGGCAATGCGACGGTTCGGGTGCAGGTGGGCGCGGTGCAGGACACGATCAATGCGGGTGCGTTGACGACGGGGAGCGGGACGGTGACGCTGGCGGTGCCGCAGACGGGCGGGTTGATTGCGAACGGGACGTATCCGCTGCTGAATTACACAGGTGCGAGTCCAGGGCTTGGGGCGTTTGTGGCGGCATTGCCTGGGCGTGTGACGGGGAATCTTGTGGATACTGGTTCGTCGTTTGCGCTGCAGGTGACTGGCAATGACCGGGTGGTGTGGACTGGCGGGGTGGATGGGAAGTGGGATGTCAACACGACGGAGAACTGGAAGCTGGAGACTGGCGGGGGAGCGGCGAAGTATGTTGAATATGATTCGGTGGTGTTCGGGGACGGCCCGCTGGGTGCGGGCGGGAGCGCGATTTCGGTGACTGGGAATGTGACACCTGCTGCGGTGACTTTCACGAACACGGCGACGACGCCGTATACGCTGACCGGGGTGGGCGCGGTTGGGATTACGGGAGCGGGTGTGTTCACGAAGAGTGGTGATGGCACGGTGGTGCTGCAGACGGCGAATTCGTATACTGGGGCGACGACTGTTTCTGCGGGGACGCTGGAACTGGATCACGACGTGACTGGCAACGTGGTCTTGTCCGGGACGAGTGGGGTGAATGTGGCGGCGGGAGCGATGCTGCGATTGACGCGGGATGATGGGAACATTGCGTTTTCGCGCAGCATTTCCGGGGCTGGAACGGTGGAGGTGAATCCGCATACGGCGGCGGGGACGGCGGTGCGCGACGTGTCGCTGACGGGGAACAATTCCGGATTCAGTGGGACGTGGCGGTTCACGACATCGGTCGCTGGGGCGCTGGGGACGTATCGGACGAATGCGCAGATGACGGCGGCGAACCTTGGTTCGGCCGGGGTGATTGTGGAGAACGGCGCGCAGGTGTGGCTGGCGGGCGGCAACACGTTCAATAACAACTTTACGATCGCCGGGACTGGCTATTCCGAGACGGCGGGTGGGACGCCTGCGGCGGGAACCGGGTTGGCGTATGGCGGGATCGGGGCCTTGCGGATTGACAACGGGTCGACCCTGACTGGGGGGATCCGAATCAATGGCAACACGAAGATTCAGTCGTATGGCGGCACGGCGACGATTTCTGGGTCTATCAGCACGACGAATGCGGCTGATCTGCTGGTGGTGGGTGGCGGAGGTTCGGGCACAACCATTCTGCTGACGGGGGATAACAGTTCCGGGGCGAATCCGTTGAGGAACGTGTGGATCAATTCCGGCGGGACGTCCGGGACGCAGCGGTTGAATGTGGGGAATGGCGGGACGACGGGGACGCTTGGGCTGGGTAATGTGACGTTGAACGGTGACTCGGCGGCGCTGGCCGCGATTGGTTTTGACCGTTCGAATGGGTACACGCTGGCACCTGGGCAGACGATTACTGGAGCCGGGACGTTCACGAACACGTTTGTGGATTTGGATTCCACTGGTTCCGGATTCAATGATGGTGGCAATGCGATCACGCTTGGGGCGGCCGCGCATGCGTCAGGTGGTTCGGTGCGGGTTGGTCAGTCGCGTGCGAATGCTGTGGCCACGATCACGGGGACGCTGACTGCGGAACGGTTGGCGGTGGCGTCGGGGCAGAATAATGCGACGCTGAACATTCTGCCGGGAGCGACGATTCGTGCGAACTACCTTGGGGTTTCTGAGGCGGGGGGCATGAGTGGGACGGTGAATCAGAGTGGTGGGGATGTGGGTGTGGTCGGACAGGTGCGGGTCGGGCATTTCGGGACGAACACATCGGTGTACAACATGAGTGGCGGTCAGTTGACGCTGAGTGGGGCGTCGCCTGCGCTGACGCCGTCGACGGCTGGTCCTGGTGGTGCGAATTCGACTGGTGACAATAACATTTCCGGTGGTGCGACGGCGGTGATTTCCGGTGGTGGGATTTATCTGGGGATTGATGGGACGGGGATTTTCAATCAGACGGGCGGAACGGTGACGACGAACTGGGTGGTGCTGGATAACCGTGGAGATTCGGGAGCTGGGGTGAACATGCCGGACGGGATCGACCGCTATAATCTGAGTGGGGGTGTGCTGAACCTGCGGAGCAACTGGGGGATCATTCAGAGGAATGCGAGTTCGGCGGTGAGTTTCGGTGGTGGCACGGTGCGGGTAGACAACACGGGCACTGGAACTGGGACGGGTGCGGGGATCACGGTGCCACTGAATGCGGTGATTGACACCGTGGCGGGCACGACGACGACGCTGGACACGAACGGAGCAGCGAACGGCTTTACGCTGAACCAGAACGTGCGTGGGACGGGGACCTTGAGTCTGACGGGTGGTGGGTCGGTGAATCTGAGCACGACGACGGCGCAGACGGTTTCGGCGAATCTGGCGAGTGCCGGGACGACGGCGAATCTGGTGAAGCAGGGTGCGGGCACGACGACGCTGACCGGGAGCCTTGCTGGGTTTACGGGGAATGTGACGGTGAGTGCGGGTCGATTGGATGTGCCGAGTGATCTGGGTGCGGGTGTGATGACGGTGGCGGATGGGGCGGCGTTGTCTGGTGAGCCGCAGCAGGTGACGACATTGAACCTCGGGACGACGGCTGGGGTTGTGAACACCCTGCATTTTGACCCGACGACGCCGGGTGCGCTGACGACGGGAGTTTTGAATTCGGTTGGGCGGACGGTGTTGAATCTGACGGCGGTTCCTGCCAGCACAGGGACGTATGCGGCGATTCAGTATGGGACGCGGAGTGGAGGTGGGACGTTTGAGGTGGCGGATGTGGCGACGTTCCGGACGGCCCCGGTGGTGAATGATACGGGCAGTGCGATCAATGTGGACATTACGGCAGGATTGAATCTGAACTGGTCTGGAGTGGAGAGTGGCGTGTGGAACCTGAATGCGGCGAAGAACTGGACGAACAGCACGCCGGCGGACGATGTGTTCTACAATTTGGACCGGGTGACGTTTGCGGAAGGTGGCGCGAATCCGTCGGTGACGCTGACGGGCAAGCTGGCGCCTGCGGCGTTGGCGGTGACGTCGGAGACGACGAACTACACCCTGACTAGCACGACGGACAACCAACTGACCGGGGTGACTGGGATAGCGAAGACAGGCGCTTCGACGCTGACCTTGGTGGGGCCGAACGTGCATACGGGAGTGACGAGCATTGGCGGGGGCACGGTGGCGATCAGCAATGCGAACAGCCTTGGGAGCGGTGCTGGTGGGAACAGCATTGCGTTGAGCAATGGCGGGCGGTTGGCGTACAGTGGGACGACGGCGATTGATCTGGGTGCGGCGCGTCATGTGGCGGTGGGGACGGGAGGCGGGACGATTGCGCATAGTGGGACGACTGCGGTGACGTACGCGATTCCCGGCAATTTGACTGGGAGCGGGGCGTTGCGGTTCAGCACGACGGGAACGGCGGCGGCTGCGAATTCTAACACTACGTACACGCTGAGCGGGAGCAATGCGGGGTACAGTGGAGATATTTCGGTGGATGCGACGAGCAACATTCTGAGCACGCTGACGATTCCGAATCAGGCGGCGGTGCCGAATGCGAGGTCGATCACGGTGAATTTTCCGGCGGCGTCGGTGACGACTGGGAACGCGAACAATCTGACGCTGGGCGGAGGGGTGACCCTGCCTGCGGCGACGACGTTGAACTTCACCTCGGCGCTGCCGACGGCGGCGTTGAGTTTGCGGTCGGGGATGAACACGTCTGGTGCGGTGGCGATCAACGGGCCGGTGACGGTTTCGGGGAGTACGATTGTGCAGTTCAACGCGGCGGCAGGCGGGGTGACGACCTATAACGGGAATTTCTCGGAAACGACGCCGGGAGCGTTTGTGGAGAGCGGGTTGTCGCCATTTTCGAACGTTTTGTTCCTGCGCGGGGCGGGAACACATGTGGTGAACGGGACGGTGAATCTGCCGTCGGCGGGATCGACGTTGTCGGTGACGGATGGTGCGGTGGTGGTGATGAATTCGACTGGGAATAACTTCCGTTCGACGAACTCGGCGTTTGGGACGATCCGACTGGGAGCGAATGACGCACTGGCGACGAATGGTCGGTTGGTGATTGGCCAGACGGGAGACCAAGCGGCGACGGTGGATCTGAATGGGTTCAATCAGACGGTGGCTGGGCTGGAGTGGGCGGCGGTGACTGGCAACACGCTGACGAAGGGGATTTCGAACACGAACGCGGGGCAGCTGTCGACCTTCACTGTGAACCAGGCAACGACTCCGGGGACGGCGTTCAACGGGACGATCAGCGGTCGGACGGCGCTGGTGAAGGAAGGTGCGGGGTCGCTGACGCTGGCGGCGGCGGCGAGCAACTTCACTGGGAACGTGACGGTGAATGCGGGTACGCTGGTGGCGAGTTCTGCGGCGGCGGCGAATGGCAGCGCGGGGCCCTTGGGCGTGGCGAATGCGGCGGGTCGCCGGGTCACAGTGGGCAACGGGGCGATCCTGAGCTTCACGAGCAACAACATCTACGGGAACGGGGTTGGGAATGCGAACCTGCCGACGACGGCAGTGAATGGCGGCACCCTGACGAGCACCCGGTACAACGTGCTGGGGAATGTGGAGTTGAATGGCGGGACGCTGACCCAGTCGGCGTCGGACAGTGGTGGCTACCAAGGGTATCAGTTCCGCGGGAGCGTGGCGGTCGGTGGTTCGGCGGCCTCGTCGATCGAGACGGGGAATGGGAAGGGGAACCACCTTGGAGCGAACACGGTGTTCAACGTTGCGGATGCGACGGGGAATTCGGGAGCGGATCTGACGGTGAGCACTCCGTTGCTGAATCAGTCGGCGGACTTTTCGTCTGCGGCGGGCGGTTTGACGAAGGATGGAGCGGGGACGATGCGGTTGGCTCCGACGAGTGTGTCGACATACACTGGCGCGACGGTGGTGAATGGCGGGGAATTGCGGGTGGATGGGAGTGCGGCGTTCAGTGCGGTGACGGTGAATTCCGGGGCGACGCTGAGCGGGTCGGGAACGACTGGGTCGGTGACGAGTTCGGGCGGGATCATCACGCCGATCGGGCGGTTCTCGACTGGTTCATTCTCGTCGGATGCGGCGACGGTGTTCCGGTTTGACGTTGGCGGGCTGACGCCGGCGACTGGGCTGTCGCAGCTGGCGACGGCTGGGACACTGAGTCTGAATGGCGATCTGGTGGTGACGCTGACGAGCGGATTCGTTCCGGATGTGCTGGCGAAGGTGCTGTTGTGGGAGAATGACGGGTCGTTGGATTCGGTGGTGGGCGTGTTCACCGGGTTGCCGGAAGGATCGACGTTTGCGGCTAGCGGGTCGGCGGATCCGGATGATTACTGGACGATCACGTATCAGGAATCCGGGTTGGCGGGCACGGATGGGAATGACATTGCGCTGACGTATGTGCCGGAGCCGGGGAGTGCGGCGCTGGCGTTGGCGGGTGCGGTGCCGTTCCTGCGTCGTCGTCGGACGGCGGCGAGCCGGAAATGATGTGGACGGGGTGGTGGCGGCTGTGCGGATTGAATCTTGCAATCAGCGCGTGCGGCCTTATGCCCTGCGGCTTGCATGGCTGGCTTCTTCAAAAAACTGATTCAGCGCTTCACGCGGCGGAAGGTTGATCTCGATGAACTCGAGGAATCGCTGATCACCGGTGACGTGGGGTGGCGGATGACGCAGCGGATTCTGGATCGGCTGCGGGAGATGGGGCGGAGCCTTGATCCTGAGGAAGTGGTGGAAGTGTGCCGGAGGGAGATGCTGGCGCTGCTGCCGGCGGAGAACCCGGGGTTGCCGTTGTTTGCGGACAAGCCGTGCGTGGTGCTGGTGGTGGGGGTGAACGGGACGGGGAAGACGACCTCGACGGCGCGGTTGGCGCATTGGTTGAAGGGTCGTGGGAACACGGTGATGCTGGCGGCTGCGGACACGTTTCGGGCGGCGGCGATTGAGCAACTGGATGTGTGGGCGCAGCGATTGGACGTGCCGATTGTGAAGGGGCAGTACAAGGCGGATCCGGCGGCGGTCTGTCACGACGCCTGGGAGGCGGCGAGCAAGCGTGGGATTCAGTACTTGTTATGCGACACGGCGGGTCGGTTGCACACGAGAGACAACCTGATGGCGGAGTTGTCGAAGATTGAGCGGGTGATTGGGAAGAAGGATCCGAGTGCGCCGCACGAGACCCTGCTGGTGGTGGATGCAACGACTGGGAGCAATGCGCTGCAGCAGGCGAAGGAGTTTCAGAAGGCGGTGGGGCGGTTGACTGGGGTGGTGGTGACGAAGCTGGATGGGAGCGGGAAGGGTGGGTGTGTGATTGCGATTCAGGACGAGCTGGGGATTCCAGCGCGGTTCATCGGGACGGGCGAGGGCGCGGGGGATTTCGACGCGTTTGAGGCGCGGCGGTTCGTGGAGAACATCCTGTGAGCGGTCGGGGCGGCGGGAGAGCCGGGACCGGGTGACGGCGGGTCAGTCTTCGGTGAGGTCGAGTTCCGGCTTGAAGTCGGCGGCGTGGTAGGAACTGCGGACGAGGGGACCTGAGGCGACGTGGCGGAAGCCTTTGCGTTCGGCGATTTCCTTGAGGTTGGCGAACTGGTCCGGGTGGATGTATTCGACGACGGGGAGGTGCTGTTCCGAAGGGCGGAGGTACTGGCCGAGGGTGAGGACGGTGACGCCGGAGTCGCGGAGGTCGTCCATGGCCTGGAAGATTTCGGATTCGGTTTCGCCGAGGCCGAGCATGATGCCGCTTTTGGTGGCGACCTTGCCGCCGGCCATTTCTTTGGCGCGTTTGAGGACGTGGAGACTGCGGTGGTACTGGGCGCGGCTGCGGACGAGCGGGGTGAGGCGCTCGACGGTTTCGAGGTTGTGATTGAAGATGTGGGCGCGGGCGTTGATGACGGTCTGGAGGGCGTCATCGCGGCCGTTGAAGTCCGGGACGAGGATTTCGATGATGATGCCCGGGTTTTCGCGGCGAACGGCTTCGATGGTGCGTGCGAAGTGGAGGGCACCGCCGTCCTGGAGGTCGTCGCGGGCGACGGCGGTGATGACGACATGATTGAGGTTCATGCGTTTGGTGGCTTCGGCGACGCGGTCGGGTTCGTCGGCTTCGAGGGCGAAGGGTTTGGCGGTTTTGACGGCGCAGAAGCCGCAGGCGCGGGTGCAGCGATCGCCGGCGATCATGAAGGTGGCGGAGCCCTGGCTCCAGCATTCCCAGCGGTTGGGGCACTGAGCTTCCTCGCAGACCGTGTGGAGTTTGAGATCGGAGACGAGGGCTTTGGTGGACCAGAAGACCGGGTTGCTGGGGAGGCGGACCTTGATCCATGAAGGTTTCTTGTCCTTGTGCAGCGCGGGGTCGATTTTCGGGGTCATGGCGATGAGAGGAGAAAAGGCTGGGTTGGAGGAAACGCAATGGCGTCAAGAGAAGGAAGCGCCGGCGTGGAGGTCGGAGAGTGCGTGGAGGAGGTACGGAGAGAAGTGGGTGGCGGCTGCGGCGACATTCAGGTCTGGGGCGCCTTCGCGTTCGAGGGAAGTGATGGTGACCCCGTCGATGCCGCAGGGCGTGATGGCGGAGAAGCCGTCGAGCGGTCCGGCGATGTTAATGGCGAAGCCATGCATGGAGATCCACTGGCGTGCGCCGACGCCGATGCTGGCGAGTTTGCGGTTCTCGACCCAGACCCCGGTGAGGTTGTCGCGGCGGGTGGCTGGGATGCCAAGGGCGCGGGTGCCGTCGATGAGGGCTTGTTCGAGGCAGCGGAGGTAGCGGTGGAGGTCCTGGCCGTAGGAGGCGAGGCGGAGGATGGGGTAGCCGACGAGTTGGCCCGGCCCGTGCCATGTGGCTTTGCCGCCGCGGCCGATTTCGATGAGCGGGGCGGGGAGGGATTGGGGGTCGCCAAGACTGGAGCGGTCCTGGGTGCGGCCGATGGTGAATACGGAGTCGTGCTCGAGGAGGAAGATGGATTCCGGGGTGAGCGGGTCGAGGAGCGACCGGGCGGTGGATTCCTGGAGGGCGAGGGCGTCCTGATAGGAGATGCGGCCGAGCCATTGGACGGAAGGCGGCGACCATGGGGCGGCCTTGAGTTGGAGATCCATGACGGACATACGGGCCACTGGTCCGGGGAGTGCAAACGCGGAGTGGGGGCGGGGCGAAGGCTGGTGGGCAGGGCGAGGGGATGGTGTGTACTGGTTGTGGGGAGGGAAGGAGGATTCAGGCGGCGGACGGGGCTGTGGGTGGCGTGACGCATGAG
>JAIXVE010000348.1 GCA_027483175.1 Verrucomicrobiaceae bacterium
CTCGTCTTCGACAAATCCGGCGTCAGCCCCTCCGGCGTTCCCTTCCTCCTCCACAGCAAGGACGCCGTCGACTTCAGCACCGAGGTCCTCGCAGAACTCAATAAAGGCGCTCCCGCCGGTTCCACCGCCCCAGCCGCGGAATCCAAAGACGCTCCCGCCGAAGGCACCCCAGCCGCTCCTGCTGCTCCGGCCGCCCCAGCCGCCCCAGCCGGGAAGCCCACCAAGACCAAGTAATTCCCTAATCCGGCCACTCCCGGCCGCGCCGTGGAAATCACTCTCGCTCAAACCGCCGCACTCACCGGCGGCACCATCCTCTGCGGTTCCCCTGACTCCGTGCTGACCGGCTTCGCCGGTCTCCGCGAAGCCTCCCCCGGCGACCTCAGCTTCTTCGCCAACGAGCGCTACATCAACGACCTCAGACGCACCCGCGCCTCGGCCGTCCTCGTCCCCGAAGGCTTCCCCGCCCCACCGGACTCACCCACCGCGCTCATCGCCTGCCCCAACGCCTCCGCCGCCTTCGCCGCAGTCGTCCACCGCTTCACGCCCCCACCACGCGCCTTCCAGCCCGGCATCCACCCCGGCGCCGCAGTCGATCCATCCGCCCAACTCGACCCAGCCAAGGTCTCCATCG
This sequence comes from Verrucomicrobiaceae bacterium, assembly GCA_027483175.1. Lineage (GTDB taxonomy): Bacteria > Verrucomicrobiota > Verrucomicrobiia > Verrucomicrobiales > V1-33 > V1-33. Next base: position 632 of record JAIXVE010000348.1, read on the forward strand.
GACCCTGCGCCGTCATCGAAGCCGGTGCCGTCATCGGCGATGGCTCCGAAATCGGCCCCGGTGCCATCATCGGCACCGACGCCCGCATCGGCAAAGACTGCCGCATCTTCGCCCGCGCCACCATCTACCACCGCTGCATCCTCGGCGACCGCGTCGCCATCCACTCCGGCGCAGTCATCGGAGCAGACGGCTACGGCTACGAATTCATCAACGGCCGCCACCAGAAAATCGACCAGGTCGGCATCGTCCAGATCGACAACGATGTCGAAATCGGCGCCAATACCACCATCGACCGCGCCCGCTTCGGCCGCACATGGATCGGCGAAGGCACCAAAATCGACAACCTCGTCATGATCGCTCACAACTGCGTCATCGGCCGACACGTCATCATCGTCGCCCAGGCAGGCATCGCCGGCAGCACCCGCATCGCCGACTACACCGTCGTCGCCGCTCAGGTCGGCATCGCCGGCCACCTCGACATCGGCGGCCCAGGCGTCACCTTCACCGCCAAAACCGGCGTCACCGCCAATATCCGTACCCCCGGCACCTACATGGGCACCCCCGCCCAGCCCATGAAGGAATACCAGCACCAGCTCGTCATGGTCCGCCGTCTCCACGATCTCGCCACCCGCCTCAAACGGCTCGAACAGGACAAGTAACCGCCGCCGCGGCCTCAACGCCCGGACTTCTCCGCAGGCGCATCCTTCTCCTTCTTCGCATTCTTCAGAAACCCGTTCAGCAGGGTGTCCACCGCCCCCTTCAGCGCATCACCCCCACTCGCTGCATCCAGCAGCAGATCCTTCGCCGCATCCTTCAGCGCCCCATTCAGCGACTCACGGAACTTCGGACTGAAATCAACATCCGGATGCCCGATCTCACCCGTCGACTGAAACGGAATCGATAGCAGCCGCTTGTCCGTCAGGATCTTGCTCAGCACGTTCTTGTTCACAATCTCCGCCAGCTTCGCATCCTTCCCCGTAAAAAACGTCGTCACGCCCTCCAGCGCCTTCCGGCTCACTTCCGTGCTCGCCTGCAGCTTCCCGTCAAACACATGCTGCTCATCCCCGAACGCCAGCCACGAATCCTTGTCCAGCCGGATCCGATAGGTATCGAACGGAAACAGCACGTTCTCCGCCACCACTAACCGCCCCGCACTCACCGTCGCCTTCAATGGCGTGTCCTTCGTCAGCACGCCCTCCGCAGGCAGCTCGATCGCCAGTCCGATATCCGTCTTCAGCTTCTCTAGCCGCTCCGCCAGCCGTACAAGGGTCGGTATCCGGTTCACCACCGACCCCTTCCGCGCCGTGCACTCCAGCACCAGATCGTTATTCCACGTCCCCGTCGCCGCATCAAACGGCTGCAGTCTCCCGTCCATCGTCAGAATCACATCCAGCGTCCGCACGCTCAGCTGCTGATTGTCGATCACAATCCTCCCGCCCGCACTCACCATCGCCTCGTTCGCCGCCGCCAGATTCCCCGGATCCACCCGCACCCCCGTCACCGCCGCATTGAAATCCCTAACCTCCGTAAAGGTCCGCTTCTTGTCGTTCCTCAATGTCCACGACCCATTCCGCACCCTCACTTCCTCCAGCGTCGCCGCAAACGGCAGATCCGATGCCTTGAACGGCACCTCCGGTACCGCCGCCTCCCCTTCCTTCTCCACCTTCTCCGCCTCGCCCGCAGGCGCGGGCACCGCTGCCGCCACCGGCACCGCCGCCGCCACCACCGGCTGCGGCTTGCCTAGCATCAAATCCAGCGACTTCGCACCTTTCTTCGCACGCACCCCGCGAATGTCAGGACGATCCAGCACCAGCCGCCTCACCGCAAGCTCCCCCACCAGCAATCGCCACAAATCCACCTCCAGCACCAGCCGGTCCGCCGCAATCATCGTCTCCGCCACCTGCACAGGCTTCCGCTCCGCCAGCGCCGTCCCCGCCGCCGCCACTTCATCCCGCGGCACCATCCGAAACCCCCGAATCTCCAGCGACGCCGGCCACGAAAACACATGCACCTCCGTCGCCTCGATCTCCGCCCGGCAATTCCGCGTCGCCTCCAGCTGCCGCACCAGCTCCTCCGGCGACATCCGCTTCCGCAACAACCACGTCACCCCGAACCCGGCAACCAGCAGGACAACAAGCAGACCGGTCAACAGGCGGCGCAGGCGGCGTTTCATGGGTGGCGCATCAGGGTTTCCCCCACCGTCGGGGCTTCCGCCAGCTTGTCCACCGTATTCCCGCCGCTCATTGACGCAGCCAATAACCCCTTCTCCTTTATCAATTCGGATTCCCCCGCACCGCCAGCCAACATGCCGCCATGCACCAAAACACCAATTCGCACCTCCCAGCTCGCCGCATCCCCCTCTGGCTCAAAATCGCCTACACCGCCTTCATGGCCGTCCTCATCCCAGTCTACTGGGCCCACTACGGCCCCACCAACTTCCTCTACTTCTGCGACGTCGCCCTCCTCCTCACCCTCGTCGGCGTCTGGACCGAAAGCGCACGCCTCATCTCCCTCCCCGCCGTCGGCATCCTCATCCCCCAGTTCTTCTGGTGCGCCGACTTCCTCGCTGAACTCTGCGGCTTCCATCTCACCGGCATGACTTCCTACATGTTCGACTCCAGCCGCCCGCTCTTCCTCCGCGCCCTCTCCGGCTTCCACGGCTGGCTCCCTTTCCTCCTCATCTTCCTCCTCTCCAGAACCGGCTACGACCACCGCGCCTTCCGCGGCTGGACCATCGCCGCCATCGCCCTCTGCCTCATCTCCTTCTTCCTCCTCCCCCCCCCCGCCCCAGCCCCCGGCGACCTCACCCCTCGCAACGTCAACTACGTCTACGGCATGAGCGACGAAAAAGCCCAGTCCCTCATGCCCCCAACCCTCTACCTCGCAACATGGCTGGCAGCCCTCACCGGTCTGGTGTACATCCCCACCCACCACGTCCTCAAACGCCGCTTCCCCAAAGCCGCCTGATCCACACCCGCCACTTTCCCTAACCATGTCTTCTCCCGCCCCCTCCACCCCAGCCCCGCCCTGGAAACGCGGCTTCTGGGCCCTCATGTTCACCCAAACCCAGGGTGCCTTCAGCGACAACGCCCTCAAACAACTCGTCATCTACCTCGTCCTCGCCCTCCAGCTCGGCCACGACAAGGAAGTCGCCCTCTCCGCCAAAGCCGGAGCCGCCTTCGCCCTCCCCTTCATCCTCTTCAGCATGTTCGGCGGCTGGCTCGCCGACCGCTGCAGCAAACGCTCCGTCATGCAGTGGGTCAAATCGGCCGAAATCATCATCATGCTCATCGCCGCATGGGCCCTCGGCTCCGGGCAGCTCACCATGCAGCTCTTCGCCATCTGCCTCATGGGCGTCCACAGCGCCATCTTCGGCCCCTCCAAATACGGCATCCTCCCCGAAATCCTCCCGCCCCACAAACTCAGCTGGGGCAACGGTATCCTCGAACTCCTCACCTTCCTCGGCATCATCGGCGGCATCTACGCCGCAGGCGAACTCGCCGAATCCTTCGGCCCAGGCAACGCCACCCCCGGCTGGATCCTCGCCGCCATCGCCGTCTCCGGCTGGATCGCCAGCTTCTTCATCTCCCCAGTCCCCGCCGCGGACCCCGCCAAACCGCTCCACCCTAACTTCCTCGCAGAACTCTGGCGTCAGCTCCGCTCCATGTCCCGCGACCGCGACCTCATGCGCGCCAACTGGGGCAACACCGCCTTCTGGTTCGTCGCCGCCCTCATCGGCCTCAACCTCCCCATCTTCGCAGAACACGCCTTCCACTTCTCCCCGCGCCAGATCAGCTACCTCAGCATGGCCCTCAGCATCGGCATCGCCGCAGGCAGCGGCGCCGCCGGCTACCTCAGCCGCGGCCGCATCGAATACGGTCTCGTCCCCGTCGGAGCCGCCATCATGGCCCTCAGCAGCATCGTCCTCGGCTGGCCAGGCGTCAGCGTCACCCCATTCGCCGTCGCCCTCGCCACCCTCGGCCTCGGCGGCGGTCTCTTCATCGTCCCCATCGCCGCCGTTCTCCAGCACCGCCCCGCACCCGCAGAAAAAGGAGCCGTCCAGGGCACCGCCAATCTCGTCTCATGGATCGGCATCCTCATCTCCTCTGGCGTCCAGGCCGTCTTCGGCGCACTCCACCGCCCACCCGAGGAAGTCTTCTGGTTCTGCGGCCTCGCCGCCCTCATCGCCGGGCTCTACATCAATGCCACCAGACCCGGAGCCGTCCGCGACCTCTTCAAGCCTAACTCCCGCTCCTGATGCGGCTCCGCCTCACCATCGCCTACGACGGCACGCCCTTCCGCGGCTGGCAATCCCAACCCGGCGGCCGCACCATCCAGGACATCCTCGAAGCCGCCGCCGCCACCATCCTCACCCAACCAGTCTCCATCCACGGCAGCGGCCGCACCGACGCCGGGGTCCACGCCGATGGCCAGGTCGCCCACTTCGACGTCCCCGATTCCTGCCGCATGGACCCAGCCGCATGGCTCCGCGCCCTCAATGTCCACCTGCCCCCGGAAATCCGCATCATGGCCGCCGCCGCCACCTCCCCCGCCTTCCACTCCCGCTTCGACGCCATCGGCAAAACCTACCGCTATCACCTCTGGAACGCTCCCGTCCTCCCTCCGCTCATGCACAATCGCGCATGGCACGTCCCACATACCCTCGACCTCTCGCTCCTCGAATCCGCCACCCGTCTCCTCACCGGCACCCACGACTTCGCTGCCTTCGCCGCCTTCCGCGGTGACCCGCGCTCCGACGCCGATACCATCCGCACCATCCACTCCGCCTCCCTCTCCACCTCCGGCCCCGACCTCTCCCTCACATGGTCCGGCAACGGCTTCCTCTACCGCATGGTCCGTCTCCTCACCGGAGCCGCCATCCGCGTCGCCACCGGCCGCGCCTCCCTCGCATGGCTCGAATCCCTCCTCCTCAACCCAGCCGCCCTCAAAAACCATCACCTCGCCCCCGCCGCAGGTCTCTCCCTCATCTCCGTCGCCTACCCCTCAGATCTCGAACACCATCTCCCCGCCAGTGGGCTCCCGGGCCACCACATCAGCTAGGCTCGTCCCTGACAACTGCTGATTCACCGCCGTCTGCAGATCCCGGAACACCCTCCCAACTCCGCACCCGCCAGCAATCCCGCACGCACAAACCCCGCTCCGCCGCACCGCCTCCCCAGCACACGGCATCGGCTCAAACGGCCCGTCAATCGCCGTCACAATCTCCCCCACCGATATCCCCTGCGGCGGCCGCTCCAGTTGATAACCGCCCCCCACCCCGCGCCGGCTCCGCAACAACCCCGCACGCTTGAGCGTCAGCAGAATCTGCTCAAGAAACTTCACAGGAATCCGCTCCGCCGCCGCCAGTTCCTCAATCTGCGACGTCGCCGCCGCCCCCTTCCGCGCCATCGCAGTCAGGGCTCTCAGGGCATACTCGGCTTTTCGGGAAATTCGCATGTCTCAGTGATTCCACCCGGCATACTCCACCCTCTCAACCCTGCCAAGCTCCTTTGCTCCACGCGTTCACACCGTCAGCCCCCAACGCCGCCGCAGAAACCGCTCCCATGGCGAAAACAACGCCTTATCCGCCGCAAACCCAATCACAATAATCACAAGCATCACCGCCGCCACCTGGTCCATCGCATGCAGCTCACGCCCGAAATGCAGCAGGTGCCCCAGCCCATACCCCGTGCTGATCGCTACATAAATTTCCGCCGCCATCAGCGACCGCCACGCAAACGCCCATCCCTGCTTCGCCCCACTCACCAGATGCGGCAGGCTCGCCGGAAGCAAGACGTGCCACAGCAGATGAAACCCCTTCGACCCCATCGTCGCCGCCGCCCTCCGGTAAATCGGCGGTATCTGCCGGATCCCGTGATCCGTCGCCAGCAGCACCGCCCACAAGGTCCCCATCACCACAATAAACAGCATCGCCCCCTCCGGATTACTGTGAAACCACAGAATCGACAGCGGCACCCAGCACACACTCGGCAGGGTCTGCAACCCCAGCGCCAGCACCCCTAACGTGTTCGCCGCAAACCGGAACCGCGCCGTCAGCAGTCCCAGCGGTATCCCCAGCAGAATCCCCACCGCATACCCGAACACCAGCCGCCTCATCGTCACATAACACGCACTCTGCAATTCCCCCTTCCCCAACGCCTCCCCGATATAACGGAAAATGTCCGACGGCGACGGAATCAGCACCGGATTCCACCACCCAGCCCGCGACCCAGCCTCCCACGCTCCCGCCACCACCCCGAAAAACACCACGGCCTGCACCACCGCCACCCACGCATCACGGCCACCGCCGGCTCCCGCCCGCACCGCCGCTCCAGTATTTGTCAGGCTCCCTTTCATACGTTCTCTGCCTTCAGCAGGCGCTTCAGTTCTGTCGTGATCGTCGTCGCTAGCTGCGCCACCGCCACATCGTTGATGTTCCTCGGCCGCGGCAGATCAATCCGGAACTCCGCCCGAATCCTCCCCGGCCTCGGCGTGAATAACAATACCCGATCCCCCAGACACACCGCCTCCCGCACGTTGTGTGTCACAAACACCACCGTCTTCCTCCTCTGCTGCTGAATCTTCTGCAAATCATCATACAACTGCTCCCGCGTCATCGCATCCAAGGCCGCAAACGGCTCATCCATGCACAGCACCTGCGGATTCGGTGCCAACGCCCGCGCCAGCGCCACCCGCTGCTTCATCCCACCGGAAAGCTCGTGAATCCCCGAATTCGCGAACGGCGTCAGCCCCACAATCTCCAGAAACGCCCGCGCCACTCCCCGCCGGTCCTCATCACTCAGATTCGGCTTCAGATTCAACCCGAATAACACATTCTGCGTCACATCCAGCCACGGAAACAACGCGTGCTCCTGAAACATCACCCCGCGCTGCCGCCCCGGCCCCTCAATCAGTTCCCCATCCGCCGTCAGCGTCCCCGCATCCGGTTGCTCCAGCCCCGCGATCAGATTCAGCAGCGTGCTCTTCCCGCAACCACTCGGCCCCAGCAGACATACAAACTCCCCCTCGCCCACCGTCAGACTAACGTCATCCAGCGCCTTCACATCCTGACGCTTCCCGCGGTACACTTTCGTCACCCGGTCCACCGTCAGCTTCGCCGGCGCCGCATTGTGCAGTTCATCTTCAATCGTCATGACTCAGGATGATTTGACGGCTGCCAGCAGCGGCTCCAACGCCGGAAACTCCCGGATGAAACCCGCCGCCTTCGCGTTCTCCACCATCTTCTCCAGCGACACCCGCGACACTTCATTCGTCAGCACCACCCGCGACAGCGCATTGTCCAGCACCGCCGCCTTCGGCGCCCGCGTCGTCAGCGCCGTCAGCTCCGCCACAATCAATTCCCTCGCCTCCGCCGCATTCGCCTGAATCCATTCCGTCAGCTCCCGGTGCGCCGCCGCCAGCTTCGCCGCCAGCTCGCCACGCCCGCTCAGAAACTCCGCCCCGCACACCAGCATCGTCACGTTCGTCTCCATGTCCTTCAGGAAATTCACCGCCCCAGCCTCCAGTTCCAGCACACTGGCAAACGGCTCCGGTGCCCACGCCGCATCCAGCGACCCCGCCTGGAACATCGCCAGCAGATCCGCATTCTGTACCGGCAGAATCGTCGCCTCCCCACCCGTCTGCGTCACCTTGATCCCGTTCGCCGCCAGCAGCGCCCGCAATTGCACGTCCTGCGTGTTCCCTAACTGAGGCGTCCCAATCCGCTTGCCCCGCAAATCCCCAGCCGCCGCCACCGTTACGCCCTTCCTCACCACAATCGAACTCCCGCCATTCGCCGCCCCAGCCAGAATCCTCACATCCTTCCCCTTTGTCCGAGCATACGCATTCAGCACCGGACTCGGCCCGATGTACGTCACATCCAGCGCCCCACCCAATATCGCCTCCGTCGCCGACGGCCCCGCATTATAAGTGAACCACTCCACCGGCACCCCCAATCGCTTCTCATACCATCCCCTCCCCAATCGGCTCAACTGATGCGCCACCAGCGCCTGCACATGCGTCACATTCGGAAAATGCCCGAACCTCACCGGCGCATCCGGAGCCACCGGCTTCTTCGCACAGGACGACACCCCGGCAGCACTCAGCGTGGAAACAGTCAGAAATCGGCGGCGGTTCATAATGTTAGTCTCTCGTTTGCGCAGTTGCCCCGGTCGTCCGGTTCTCATCCACACATGGTTGTCTCATGTTCATTTCAACTCCGGTCTTCCGGTCAGCTGTTCATTTCCCCGGCTTGAGGTGCCCCAGGTTGTTGATCAATCCCGCCAGAAACCCATCGTCAGGATCCGCATGCCTCGGCTGACCAGGCGGCTTCCTCACCGACTTCGCCTTCGCCTTCACAGGCGCTGCCACCGCCACCGGCGCCATCCCGTCCCGCTCCAGCTTGCTCAGCGTCACCGTCACCACATCCCCCAGCGAATACCGATCCAATATCCCCGCGATCGCATTCCTCACATCAATCATCAGCATCCTCAACCCGCAGTGCTCCGCATCCGGACACGTGCACGGCTCATACGCCGTCTCACTCGCACAACCAATCGGCGCCAGCTTCCCATCCAGAAACCTCACCAACTCCCCCATCTTCGTCTCCGCAGGATCACACACCAGCCTCGCTCCCCCACTCTTCCCCCGTATCCCCTCCACGTACCCCTCCGCCTTCAAATCAGCCAGAATGTTCTCCAGAAACTTCGCCGGTATCCTCTCCTGCTCCGCCAACCGCGACACCGACACAATCGGCGACCCCGTCCGGGCCGCCACGCCCAGCCGGATCAGCGTGCGCAACGCATACTCTCCCCGTTTAGTCAGTTTCATTCACCCACCCCTGAACGACTAATCTACATCAGGCAACCAGGAAATTCACTCCCCCTCCCCTCGCTTGCCCACCCCCACCCTCCACACCAACCTTCTCCACCCATTCCTCCCTCCCGCTCCCTCCCATGAAGCCCCTCCCCTTCCTCCTCGCCGCTTCCCTCCTCCTCTCCCCCACCGCCTGCCTCCGCTGGCCCGGCCCCATGCCCGGAAGCTACCGCCCAGCCCTCTCCTCCGACCCCGAAATCATCGCCGCCGCCAAAGCCGCCATCTCCCTCCACAACGCCCAACCAGGCAACTCAACAGTCCACCTCCTCTCCATCCGCGAAGCCACCCAGCAGGTCGTCTCCGGCATGAACTACCGCCTCTGGCTCCGCGTCTCCGAATCCGGCCGCACCCGCACCGCCAACGCCCTCATCTACCGCGACCTCTCCGGCCACCACTCCCTCACCTCATGGGACTGGGAATAAGCCCAACCTCCCAAACCACCAACCGTCCCCCAAGCAGCCCCGTTACCTTCAACGTCCATCCGCCCCCTCGCTTGCACCCACCTCGACACCCTGATCACCGCCGAAACCCAAAAGCTCGAAGCCCTCAAGACCCACAGGAAAGGCCTCATGCAGCAGCTTTTCCTATCCGCTGAGGAGGTGGAGGCCTGAGCATGGTTATTTCGCGGAGAATCCCATCGAACCATTTTCGTGGCATCACGAAAATGGTCGGAGCAGCCAATCCAGCCATGCCAATGCCATGAACAATCTGATCCTCTACACCACGGACGACGGCCGGAGCCAGATCAAGCTCCGAGCGAAAGACGAAACCGTCTGGCTGTCCCAGCGGGAGATGGCCCAACTTTTTGACGTGAGCACGGACAATGTGGGGCTGCACCTCAAGAACATCTTCGAGGACGGGGAGTTGAGCCGGGAGGCAACTACCGAGGATTCCTCGGTAGTTCAAATCGAGGGCACCCGCGAGGTCCAGCGCCCCGCCACGCTCTACAACCTCGACGCCATCCTCGCCGTGGGCTACCGGGTGCGTTCGCCGCGCGGGGTGCAATTCCGACGCTGGGCCTCCACCGTCCTCAAGGAATTCCTACTCAAGGGCTTCGTGATGGACGACGAACGCCTCAAAAATCCAGACGGCCGCCCGGATTACTTCGACGAGATGCTCGAGCGCATCCGGGACATCCGGGCGTCCGAGAAGCGCTTTTACCAGAAAGTGCGCGACCTCTTTGCCCTGAGCAGCGACTACGATAAGACCGACAATGCCACGCAGGTCTTCTTCGCCACGGTGCAGAACCTTCTCATTTTCGCCGTGACGCGGAAAACGGCTGCGGAACTGATCACTGCCCGGGCCAATCCCGCCGATCCCCATTTCGGCCTACTGGCTTGGAAGGGCGACAAGGTGCGAAAGGCGGACATCATCGTGGCCAAGAATTACCTCACCGAGGACGAGATCGACACCCTGAACCGGCTGGTGGTCATCTTCCTGGAAACCGCGGAACTGCGGGCCAAAAGCAAGCAGGAGACGCAGATGGCTTTCTGGAAACAGAACGTCGATCAGATCATCACCTCCAACGGCTTCCCGCTGCTCAAACACGCGGGTTCCATCAGCCACGAACAGATGGAGGAACGCACGACTGAGCTTTACCTCAAGTTCCATCAAGACCGCAAAAAGCGTGAAGCCGCCGAAGCCGACCAGGCGGACGAAACCGACCTGAAAGCCTTGGAATCCAAACTCAAGAGACGCCCGAAGAAATGACCGACACCAACCAGAAACAACTCGGCAACACCCTCTGGAGCATCGCCGACCAACTGCGCGGGGCCATCGAAGCCGCCATCACCGCCGCCCGCGAGAAACACAACGCCTTCCTCTCCGAACTCGGCCTGCCGCCCCTGCCTGGATCTCCATAGCATTGTCTCACTCCCTCGCCCGCTCTCGGAACCCGTAAGGCTCACCCCCCGCCCTGACTTCCGGACGCACCGACCCGAACCGGGTACTCTCTTAACGTCGCGACATCCTCGCGCCGACGAAAGAATCCAGAAATTTCGTTGACACCGGCTTTTCCACGTCTACCTCGTCCTTAATTCCTACTGTTTGAATGTGCTTTCAAAAAAAGCTCATTCAGACCTAGGGGACGACCCTCACCAAGGGAGTTCACAGAGTCCGGCGGCCCCAAACCCCGGAAACGCCGCGGAGCGCAACCCCACACCCGGGAACGCCTCTCCGCACCAACCGCCCGTCCGTCCCCAACCGGTCGGCAGTTTGCCCCCCGCAATCTCCCATGAACTCCTTCTTCAATTCCCTCCGTCTCCTCGCCGCCACCGCAACGCTGTCCGCAGCCGTCGCCTCCGCCGCTTCCGTCCCCGCTTCCGTCCCCGGCGACCTCTTCGTCGGCTTCCGCGCCTCCGATGGCGACGGCGCTCAAGTCTCCTACCTCGTCAAAATCGGCCAGGACTCGGTCTTCCGCAACGCCGCCCCCGGCTCCGCCTTCGACCTCACCTCCCTCGGCAATCTCGCCACCGACCTCTCCGCCACCTTCGGCTCCTCATGGCAATCCCGCCCAGACCTCTCATGGGGCATCTTCGGCACCAGACTCTCCGTCAATTCCTCCCTCTACGCCTCACGCGCTCGGCTCTCCGCCGCCCAGCCCGCAACCGCATGGCCCGCCCTCTCCCAGAACGCTCGCAACGCCACCGCTCAATCCATCATCGACGTCCTCTCCAGCATCGGCGGCTACGACGGCAGCCAAGCCACCGCCAACAGCCCCGTCGCCACCCTCCAGCCAAATTCCTCCGCCGACAGCAGCTACTTCCGCCAGGTCGCCACCCCCGGCACCTCCGACTTCGGTAGTCTCAGCCAATGGACCAGCATCGAAGGCACCGCTGCCTCCACCCTCGACCTCTTCAGAATCTCTAGCACCGGCTCCACCTCCATCGGCTCCTTCTCCATCTCCCCCTCAGGCACCATCCGCTTCACCGCTCCCCCTGCCGCAGGCAATCAGGACTCCGACAACGATTCCTTCTCCGACGCCATCGAAGCCGTCGCCGGCACCGACCCCGCCAGCTCCTCCGACTTCCCACGCTCTCTCATCAGCTCAGCCCCGGCCGGCATCCGCATCCAAAGCGCCACCGCCGCCCCTAACCGCACCTATTCCATCGAGTACGCCACCAATCCCGGAGCCACCTCATGGTCCGTCATCGCGACCCACCAGACCGGTGCCTCCTCCGCTCGCGTTGACTTCACCGACACCGACCCCGTCCGCCGCGCCCAGCCCTCCGGCTTCTACCGCATCCGATTCAGCAACTGAATCAACCGTCATCCCCTTTTCCTACCCTACCGGAACTCCGGAGGCCTCTCCTCAACATCCACCGGAACTGACATGCTCCAGCAGCAGTTCAGCGGCACCAGCCCTCTCCAGCGCAGGTGCCCTCGGCCACCCTCAGGGAACGCTCCCGCGCCATCCCTGCTCGCCAACACCACACCAATGCAATTCCCTAGCTCCTCAGTATTCGCCGCCACTCTCCTCTCCGGCCTCCTCACCTCCCACGCCGCCACCGTCGCACCCCCAGCCGCAGGCGATCTCCTCCTCGCCTTCCGCGCCGCCGGCGGTCAGGGCGCTTCCGTCTCCTACCTCGTCAACATCGGCAACGACCTAACTTTCCGCAACGCCACCCAGGGCATCCCCTTCACCGTCAGCACCGGCAACCTCGCCACAGACCTCGCCGCCACCTACGGCTCAGGCTGGAACTCTCGACCCGACCTCTTCTGGTCCGTCTTCGGAGCCCGCCAGTCCGTCAACTCGACCGTCTACGCCACCCGCGAACAACAGCCAGTCGGCTCCGCCTCCACCCCATGGCCCGGCCTCAACCAGACCGCTCGCAACGCCACCGCCACCTCCGTCATCGACGTCATCTCCGGCCTCGGCGGCTTCACCGGCAGCGACGCCACCGCCAATAACCCCAACGCGACCTTCCAGACCAACAGCACCAGCTCAGCAAGCTACGCCCAGCAGGTCGCCACCCCCGGCACCACGGACTTTGGCAGCCTCAGCCAGTGGACCGGCATCGAAGGCTCCTTCGGCACAGGTCTCGCCGGCTCCGCTCTCGACCTCTACCGCATCGGCAGCACCGGCACCTCAACCGTCGGCACCTTCTCCTTCTCCGCTCCCGACGCCCTCGTCTTCACTCCCGTCCCGGAACCCACTACCGCCGCGCTCGCTCTCGCCGTCGGCACCCTCATCCTCACCCGCCGTCGCCGCCCCCTCCTCTGACCCTCACAATTCTTCAGCCACTCAATTCCATCTCATAACAATTACTCTCCCGCCATGAAACGCCACTTCCTACCCATCGCCGCCGCCGCCTTCACCGCCGCCCTCTCCTCCTCCAACGCCCAGACCGTCATCCGCATCGTCGCCTCCAATGGCGACCGCACCGCCACCCAGACCGCCATCTCCAAAATCCTCGCCCCAGGCTGGACGTTCAACGGCACCAACGGCTTCGTCGACACTCCCGGCGGCCTCAGCAACGCCACCGGTGCCAACTTCGGCGCATGGAGCGGTTCCTACAATGGCAACCCGGTCATCATCAAGGTCTCCTTCTCCGGTGCCCTCGCAGGCATCGCGGCCGTCGCCGGCAACACCGACCAGCGCTTCGTCCCCACCAACGGCGCCAACGACGGCGTCGTCGTCAATCCGCTAACCACCGCCACCTTCGAAATCGGTAAAGCCGATTTCGGCTTCTCCACCAACTTCCAGTCCACCTCGCCCTTCAACGGGGTCTTCCAGGGAGTCAACTACGCCCCCGTCATCGAGGAAGTCGTCGGCGTCTCCCCTCTCGGCTTCTACGCCAGCCCGGGCTTCCCCGCCAGCGGCGCTAACATCACCACTCAACTCGCCCAGCTCCTCTACACCTCCGGCTCCGTCACCCTCGCCCAGTTCACCGGCGACTTCACTAACGACGTCAACAAAATCGTCTACGGCATCGGCCGCAACACCGACGCCGGTCAGCGCTTCGGCGCTCACACCGAAATCGGCCTCGGCACCACCAAAAACGTCCTCGTCTGGTTCCCCTCCGTCTCCGGCCGCACCACCACCAGCGGCATCACCTACGGCGGAACAGTCTCCTCACACCAGCTCTGGCCGGTCAATCAGCAGCAGGGCACCTTCCCTGTACCGCTCGGCTCCGGAGGCTACAGCTCCGGCGCTCTTCTCGCAGAGAACCTCACCGTCACCCTCGGCCCCGACGCCTATAAAAACAAATACTTCGACGACGAACTCGGCGACTTCACCTTCCAGTACCCTAACGCTACAGCCGGCCACTACATCGGCTACCTGACCCCGGGCGACGCTAACAACCGCGTCCTCGGAGCCAACGGCGTCGTCCCCCTCGCCAGCCGCGGCGTCGCCCTCAAATACAACGGGGTCGACCTCACCGACGCCAATGTCCGCTCCGGCAAGTACACCGCATGGCTCTACAACCGCATCCTCAAACCACAAAGCGGTCTCACCGGCCTCAAACTCACCTTCGCCAACGCCCTCCGCGACCAGATCCGCAACGTCGACGCTCCCTTCGGCGGCGGTCTCTTCGATGACGCCAGCTTCAAGGTCTTCCGCTCCACCGACGGCGGTCTCGTCATCCCCAAATAACACCCGCCCCCGTCTTCTCCTCATCAGTGACCAATCCTGGCCATAGGCATTCCGGACCGTTCGCCGGAATCAGCGGCTCCCGCGCAGCGCTCGTCGTCTGCGCGGGCGCCGTGCTTCTTGCTTTCAGACATGGCGCGGCACCTATCATCAATCCTCAACGCACATCCTCACACCCCGCCAACCCCTCCTCCACACCCAACCCTCGCACCGTCGCCGCTCTCCGCCAACCCGACGCTCGACTCTCCCCCGCCTCCTCCCAACCGCCTCGCCTCCCCTCTCCCCAAAGCCTCGCTCCCCAAGCCTCACCGCCCTCATGGCCGCAGCGTCAGCGATTCCTCGCCGCCACCGCGCGCCGCATCCACTCACTTCCCTCACACACCGAGGTCACTCCCGACTCCCCCGGCGCCTCGCTCTCCGTCTCAGGACAAAAGCTCTCCGTCTCCGCCGTCACTTCCTCTCCCTCTGAACCGGACGACGTCCTCATCGCCGACCTCTCGCCAGACAACACCTCGGAATCTCCTCACACTTCCCTCCCGCGCCACCCCGGCTTCTCCCCGGAAGAAGCACTCTTCCGCACCCGGTGGGGATGGAACACATGGGCCGCCGCTCAACGCGCCGCCTTCCTCAATCTCCACGCCGCTCCGCCTCCATGACGCGACCCCTCATCATCGCTCTCCTCGCGTCCATCGTCTCCCTTCCAGCCGCGGATCCCGCCGCCGCCCCTAGCGACACGTTCACCATCCGCGAATACCGCATCAAAGGATCCCGAACGCTCCCGCCACTCGCCGTCGAAGAAGCCGTCTACCCCTTCCTCGGCCGCGTCCGCACCGTCGCCGACATCGACCTCGCTCGCGCCGCCCTCGAAAAAGCCTATCACGATGCAGGCTTCTCCGCCGTCACCGTCGAAGTCCCCGCCCAGGACGGCAACGCCGGCATCATTTTCCTCAACGTCTCCGAAAATCCCGTCGGCAGGCTCCGCGTCCGCGGCAGCCGCTTCCATTCCCCCAGCGCCATCACCGCCGCCGCCCCGGAACTAGCCGAAGGCACCGTCCTCAACTTCGCAGACGTCAATCGCGCCGTCCTCCGCCTCAACCGTCAGCGCGATCTCCGCATCACCCCGGACCTCAAACAAGGCGCCACCCCCGGCACCATCGACATCGACCTCAAAGCCGAAGACTCCCTCCCGCTCCACGGCAGCATCGAACTCAACAACCGCCACAACGACGGCACCACGCCCCTCCGCCTCAACGGCAGTCTCTCCTACGACAATCTCTGGCAGGCCGCCCACTCCGCCGGTTTCAGCTTTCAGGTCGCCCCGGAACGCCCGGACGACGCCACCGTCTTCTCCGCATGGTACCTCGCCCGCTTCCGCGAAATCGATTGGCTCACGCTCCTCCTCCAGGGCACCAAACAGGATAGCGATGTCTCCACCCTCGGCGGCCTCGCCGTCGCCGGCCGCGGCAATGTCCTCGGTCTCCGCCTCATCGCCACGCTCCCAGGCAACGAAAAACTCTATCACTCCATCAGCGCCGGTCCCGACTGGAAAAACTTCCGCGAAGACATCGTCCTCGACGGCACCGCCACCTCCACGCCGCTCCGCTACGTCCCCCTCTCCGTCTCCTACTCCGCCGCCCTCAATAACGGCCCCCACCAGTCCGATATCCAGACCACCCTAACCTTCGGCCTCCGCGGCACCGGCAGCAATCCCGCCGCCTTCGACTCCAAACGCTACCTAGCCAACGGCAGCTTCGTCCACCTCCGCGCCGACGTCTCCCACACCCACCAGCTCCCCGGCAACGCCCAGCTCCACGCCCGCGTCCAGGGCCAGCTCTCCAACGACCCGCTCATCAATAACGAACAATTCAGCGCCGGCGGCCTCAGCACGGTCCGCGGCTACCTCGAATCCGCCGCCCTCGGCGACTCCGCCATCGCCGCCACCCTCGAACTCCGCTCCCCTTCTCTCCTCACAAAATCCGCCACCTCCTCCGACTGGCGCTTCCACACGTTCATCGACGCCGCCCGCGTCTCCCTCAACGACCCGCTCCCCGAACAACAGGACGTCTTCAACCTCCTCAGCATCGGCGCAGGCACTCGTCTCTCCATCCGCAATCACCTCGAAGCCTCCCTCGACGCCGGTCTCCCCCTCCGCGCCATCGGCAATACCAACCGCGGCGACTGGTTCCTCTCCGTCCGCCTCCAATCCGATTTCTGAACGCCATGCCTAGCTTCTCCCGCCAGTTCCTCGCCCTCCTCCTCTTCGCAGCCGCCGCCCTCCCGGCCGCCGCCCAGTCATGGTGGAACCCCGCATGGTCCGTTCGCCGCACCATCACAGTCAAATCCCCCTCCGCAGTCGCCAGCCCCATCCTTGTCAGGCTCTTCGACGGCAACTTCAACTTCGACTCCGCCCAGGACAACGGCGCAGACATCCGCTTCACCTCCGCCGACGGCAAATCCGTCCTCCCTCACCACTTCGAACGCTACGACCGCGACCTCAACGAGGCCCTCGTCTGGGTCAAAGCCCCCGAATCCTCCACCGGCGATTCCTTCACCATCCACCTCTACACCGGCAATCCCACCGCCACCGCCCCGGAATCCAAACCCGCCGCCACCTACGACCCCGACACCACCCTCGTCTATCACTTCTCCGAACCCTCCGGCCGTCCCGCCGACTCCTCCGCCTCCGCCATCGCCGCAACCGACTCCTCCATCCCCGTCGCCGGTGCGCTCATCGCCGGAGGCACGCGCTTCACCGGCCAGAACGCCCTCACCATCCCAGCCTCCCCAGCTCTCGCATTCACTCCCGGATCCCCACTCACATGGTCCGCATGGATCCGCCCCGCCGCCTTCCGTCCTAACGCCATCATCTTCAGCCGCCGCAACGGCCCCGACTCCCTCCTCATCGGCGAAGACAACGGCATCCCTTTCCTCGAAATCACTTCCGCCGCCAAAACCCTCCGCACCTCCCCTGGCGCAGCCCTCGCCAAAGACACATGGCGTCACCTCGCCGTCACCACCAACGCCTCCTCCGCCACGCTCTGGCTCGATGGCGAACGCTACGCCTCCATCGACGCCCCTCTCCCCGCCCTCGACGGCCCTTCCTCCCTCGGCCGCGACCCCGATCCCTCCTCCACAGGCTTCAACGGTGAAATCGACGAACTCCAGATCGCCCGCATCACCCGCTCACCGGAATCGCTCCGCTTCGCCGCGCTCGCCCAGGGCCCCACGCCCAAAGCCGCCGAACTCGTCTCCGTCTCTAACACCGACGAATCCGGCACGCCGCCGCCCAAACCCGGCTTCTTCAAGGAACACTTCGGCATCTTCGCCGACATCTCCAAATCCCTCACCGTCGACGGCTGGGCCGTCATCATCCTCTGCTCCATCCTCGCCGTCATCGGTGCCTTCGTCGCCCTCACCAAAATCCTCTACCTCAATCGCATCGACAAAGCATCGCGTCTCTTCACCAGCCGCTGGGACTCGCTCGCCGCCGACATCACCGCCCTCGAGCGATCTCCGGATGCCTCCGGCCCCTTCTCCTCACGCGAACTAACCCTCGTCCGCCAGTCCCCACTCTTCCACATCTATCACCTCGGCGCTCACGAAATCACCCAGCGCATCGACGCCGCCCACGGCCGCTTCCCCGGCCTCTCCGCTCGCTCCATCGAAGCCATCAAGGCCCGTCTCGATGGCGGTCTCGTTGACGAAGAGGAACGGCTCAACAGTCGTCTCGTCTTCCTAACCCTCAGCATCGCCGGCGGTCCCTACCTCGGTCTCCTCGGCACCGTCATCGGGGTCATGATCACCTTCGCCGTCATCGCCAAATCCGGTGAGGTCGAAGTCAACTCCATCGCCCCAGGCATCGCCGGCGCCCTCCTCGCCACCGTCGCAGGCCTCGCCGTCGCCATCCCCGCCCTCTTCTCCTACAGCTACCTCAACGCCCGCATCACCTCCGCCCTCAACGGAATCCGCCGCTTCATCGACGAGTTCATCACCCGCATCGCCGAAGCCTACCCCACCGCCGACGACTCATGAAAGCCGGCGTCAAAATCGACGACATCAACGTCACCCCCATGGTCGACCTCTACCTGGTCCTCCTCCTCATCTTCATCATCATGACCACCGCCGGCGTCCAGGGCATCAAGGTCAATCTCCCCAAAGCAGGCAAGGCCTCACAACTCGACGGCCCCAAAAGCCAGGCCATCACCGTCAATCCGGAAAACCGCATCTTCCTCAACACCGTCCCCGTCACCCTCGCAGAACTCGAATCCCGCCTCGCCGCCGAGAAAGCCCGCTCCCCCGAATTCCCAGTCGTCGTCCGCGGCGACAACCGCACGCAATACGAGGGCATCATGCAGGTCCTCGATGTCCTCGGCCGTCTCGGCATCACCCAGATCGGTCTCGCCACCCAGCCAGCCAAGTAATCCCGTGAGCTCCACCCCTCCCGCCAACTCCTCGCTCCGGAACCGCGCCCTCGCCGCCGCCGCGCTCGCCGCCGTCGCCGCCACCGCCTATCACTTTTCCACAAAGACCCCAGGCACCCCCGAGCCCGCACCCGCCAAACCCTCCCCAGTCCGCATCGTCACCCTCACACCTCCTCCCCCGCCACCACCCCCGCCTCCTCCACCCCCGCAACGTCAGGATCCGCCAGACGAAGCCCCGAAAATGGTCGAGCAGACTCCCGTCGCCAAAGAAGAACCCAAACCGGAACCCGCCAAACCCGCCGACGATCCCCCGCCCCTCGGCACCGGCATCAAAGGCGACGGCGCTCCCGACGGCTTCAACCTCTCCGGCTCCGCAGGCTCCGGCGGCACCGGCCGCTCCATCGGCGGCTCCTCCCGCAACGGCAGCAAATGGGGCTGGTACGCCGCCAAGGTCCAATACTCCATCGCCGACGCCCTCCGCCGCGACCCCCGCCTCCGCTCCGCCGTCATGGACGGCCGCGTCCGCATCTGGGCCGATCCCTCCGGCCGCATCACCCGCGCCTCATGGTCCGGCAACCCTAGCGACGCCTCCCTCGACGCCGCCATCACTGCCGCCCTAACAGGCCTCTCCCTCCCGGAACCTCCGCCCGCACACATGCCCGCTCCCATCGTCCTCCGTCTCGCCGCTCGCCGCCCCTGATCCCCCTCTTCCCATGCCCTCTTCCCGTCTCGCCAGCTCTCTCCCCCCAGCCGCTCTCCTCCTCGCCGCGGCCCTTAATACCCACGCCCAGCTCGCCTCTCCAGCTGCCCCAACGCCCGCACCCGCTACCGCCGAGCCCGCCGCCACCGCCCCCGAGCCCTCCCCGCTCCTCCCGCCCCCAGGCACCATCACTTCCCCTGCCCCCGCCGCCGCTCCATCCAACAACTTCTCCGTCAATCTCCTCAAACGGCTCGTCGAACGCGGCGCCCTCACCCAGAAAGACGCCCAGGAACTCATCCTCCTCGCCGAAGCCGATACCTCCGCCGCAGCAGCAGCCGCCGCCGCTCCACCACCTCCTCCCACTCCCCCTCCAGCCCCCCAACCCGACGAACTCCGCGTCACCTACGTCCCCGAAACCGTCCGCAACCGCATCCGCGACGAGGTCCGCGATCAGCTCAAGGCCGAAGCCAAATCCGAAGGCTGGTTCTCCGAACGCCCCGATTCCCTCGCATGGGCCGAACGCGTCGATCCCTTCGCCGACATCCGCATCCGCTACCAGTTCGATCACTTCCCCGCCGGCAACGACAACACCGGAGCCTTCCCTAACTTCAACGCCATCAACACCGGCTCTCCCTTCGACATCAGCGGCAACGAGTTCTCCCCGCAGTACAACGTCGATCAGGAACGCCAGCGCGCCCGTCTCCGCTTCCGTCTCGGCGCAGAACTCGACCTCGAAGACCACTTCGCCCTCGGCTTCCGCTTCGCCACCGGTCAGGACAACTCCCCAGTCTCCGCCAACCAGTCCCTCGGCTGGGCCGGCAATGGCCAGGGCGGCAACTTCTCCAAGTACGCCATCTGGCTCGACCGCGCCTTCCTCGCGTGGGAACCAAACAGCGACGCCCGCATCATGCTAGGCCGCTTCGATAATCCGTTCTTCTCAACCACCAACATCTGGGCCAACGAAATCGGCTTCGACGGGCTCGCCGTACAGCTCGAATCCTCCTCCAGGGCCCCCATCGAACCATTCCTCACCGCTGGCGCCTTCCCCGTCTTCAATACCGACTTCAACTTCAGCTCCATCCAGCCCGCCAAATTCAAAAGCGACGACAAATGGCTCTACGCCATCCAAGCCGGTGCCGACTTCAAGATCGCCAAAGACCTCAAAGCCAAAGCCGCCGTCGGCTACTATCACTTCCAGAACATCGAGGGCCGTCTCTCCGATCCCTTCACCCCGCTCTCCCCCAAAGACCAAGGCAACACCGACGCCACCCGCCCGTCCTTCGCCCAGAAAGGCAATACCTACCGCGCCCTCCGCAACATCGTCCCCAGCGAGGTCAACGGCTTCGGAACCCGCGACCAGTACCAGTACTTCGGCCTCGCCTCGCCCTTCCACGTCCTCACCGCCACAGGCAGTCTCGACTACGACGGCTGGGAACCCATGCGCCTCTCCCTCAACACCGAGTTCGCCAAAAACCTCGCCTTCGACCGCCACGCCATCGACGCCATCGCCGTCAATAACCGCGGCCCCGTCCCCGTCGGCGGTTCCTCCGGTGCCTTCGACGGCAAGGACACCGCATGGTTCATCCAGCTAACCGGCGGCGACCCCACCCTCTCCACACGCCACAGCTGGAATGTCTACGCCGCCTACCGCTACATCGGCTCAGACGCCGTCGTCGATGGCTTCAACGAACAGTTCTTCGGCGGTGGCGGCACAAACGTCAAAGGCTTCACCCTCGGCGCTGGCTTCGCCCTCACCCCGCACGTCAACCTCGGCCTCGAATGGTCCAGCACCGACCAGATCTCCGGCCCAGCCCTCCGCAACGACATCTTCCTCATCGACTTCGCCGCCAGCTTCTGACCGCCATGAATCGTCTCCTCTTCCTCATCACCACCGCTTTCCTAGCCGCTCCCCTCGCCGCCCAGGACGCCATCGCTCAGGCCAAAGCCAACGAACAGCGGCTCCGCGACGGGCTCCGCTCAGTCACCGCCCAGCTCCGCGCCGCAGAATCCGAAAAAGCCTCCCTCCTCGCCGCCCAAACCGAACGCGACCAGCGCATCGCCTCTCTCGAAGCCTCCCTCGCCACCCTATCCAAGGAATCCGCCGACGCCCGCGCCACCTCGGAAGCCGCCGCCGCCGCCCTCAAGGCCGCCTCCGACCGCGACCGCGCCGAAATCGCCTCTCTCCGCTCCTCCCTCGCCAAATGGAAGAAAGCCACCGAGGATGCCACCGCCGCCTACCACCGCTCAGAAGGCCTCCGCGTCAAACTCGACGCCGCTAACGCCTCCCTCGAACGCCGCGCCGAAGCCCGCGAACGCCAGAACCTCGCTCTCTTCAAAACCGGCTCCGAAATCCTCCAGCGCTACGAAAACTTCAGCCTCGGCCGCGCCATCGCCGCCCGCGAACCCTTCACAGGCATCGCCCGCGCCCGTCTCGAATCCCAGATCCAGGACTACAAGGACCTCCTCGACGACCAGAAACTCAAACCCGCACCCGCCGCCGGCCCCAAACCCGCCGCCGCACCCGCACCCTCTTCCCCCGCCCCAGCCAAACCATGAAGCTCGCCGCCCTCCTCCTAACTTTCGTCTCGCTCTCCGCCCGCGCCGCAGAACCGGCTCCCGCCGATGTCATCGGCAAAGCCGGCAATCTCTCCGTTAGCGAAGCCGAGGTCCGCGACTCCCTCGCCGCCCTCAATCTCGCCGACAGCGCCGCCACCGCCAGCGACCCCGCTCTCCTCAGCCAACTCGTCCGCTCGCTCCTCGTCCAGCGTCTCCTCCTCAAGGAGGCCGAAGCCACCGGCCACGACAAGCTCCCCACCACCGCCGCCAAACTCGCCCGCGCCCGCGAAACCGCCCTCACCGAAAGCTACCTCGAATCCGTCTCCGCTCCACCCGCCTCCTACCCCTCGGAATCGGAACTCAAAACCGCCTACGACGCCGCCAAACCCCAACTCGCCGTACCGCGCTCATGGCGGCTCGCCCAGATCTTCATCGCCGCCCCCAAACAAGCTCCTCCCGCCGACGAAGCCAAAGCCAAATCCAGGCTCGACGCCGCCCTCAAGGACCTCAAAGCCTCACCTGCCACTTTCCCCGACATCGCCGCCCGCCTCAGTGAGGAATCCTCCAGCGCCGCCCGCGGCGGCGAAATCGGCTGGCTCGCAGAATCCCAGATCCAACCCGAAATCCGCGCCCTCCTCGGCAATCTCAAACCAGACTCCCTATCCGATCCGGTCCGCCTCGAAGACGGCTGGCACATCGTCAAGGTCCTCGACGCCCGCGAACCCTTCACGCCTTCCCTCGAACAGGTCCGCTCCCAGCTCGCCGCTCGTCTCCGCGCCGACCGCTCCCGCGAAAACAGTCAGGCCTTCCTCGCCCGGCTCCTCAAGGACCACCCCGTCGCCATCAACGAACTCGCCCTCGCCGCTCTCCTCGCCAGAAAACCCTGACACTTTCCCACGCCGCCTTCCGTGATCCCTCCTCCCGGCCGCCAGCTCCTCCTCCGTCTCCGACCATGGTCCACCATGGCCGCGCTCGGCGCTTCCGTCGGCCTCGGAGACCTCCACGCCGGTGACATCCTCCGCGGCGGCTCCCCCTCCATCCCACGCCAGACCGACGCCTCGGCCGCCGCCGCCACCGCCGCCGCCCAGCAGGCCCGCGCCTCCCAGCAGGACGCCCTCGCACGCACCGCCCAGGCCCTCAACGCCGTCCGCAACGCCCAGGCCCAGGCCCGCGCCGCCGCCCTCCGCAACCCCGCACCCATCGCCGACCCTAACACGCCCGGCTCTTTTCTCCCGCCCGTCCCAGACGGCCTCACCCCCGGCGGTCTCCAACTCCGCTCCATCATCTCCGGAGCCGACGCCCCCATCGAATCCAGATCCCCCGCCGCCACCACCGTCACCATCAGACAGCGTCAGCAGCAGGCTCTCCTCGAATGGGATTCCTTCAACGTCGGCCGCAACACGCACCTCCAGTTCGACCAGTCCGACGCCGGTGCCGCCGCCCCGCAATGGATCGCCTTCAACAGGGTCTCCGACCCCTCCGGCCGTCCCTCTCAGATCCTCGGCCGCATCTCCTCGCAAGGCCAGGTCTACATCATCAATCAGAACGGCATCCTCTTCGGCAGCACTAGCCAGATCAATGTCCGCGGTCTCGCCGCCTCCTCCCTCCCCCTCAACGACAACCTCGTCGCCCGCGGTCTCCTCAATAACCCCGACGCCCAGTTCCTCTTCTCCGCTCTCCCCATCGCCGCAGGGGCCAAAGGCACGCCCGCCTTCACGCCTCCGCCCAGTTTCCTCCCCGACAACCGCCGCGGCGACATCACCGTCCTCCCCGGTGCCATCCTCTCCAGCCCGCTCAGCCCCGACGGCAACGGCGGCCGCATCCTCCTCGCCGCCCCTAACGTCACCAACTCGGGCTCCCTCCTCGCTCCCGATGGCCAGGTCATCCTCGCCGCCGGTCTCGAAATCGGCGTCGATGCCCACAAATCCTCCGACGCTTCCCTCCGCGGTCTCGATGTCTACATCGGCACCACCGGTCCATCCGACGGCCGCGCCCGCAACGACGGGCTCATCGGGGTCCCCCGCGGCAATGCATGGATCGCCGGCCGCGAGGTCCTCCACCTCGGCGCCATCGAAAGCTCCACCTCCGTCGCCCTCAACGGCCGCATCGATCTCTCCGCCAGTCACGACGCCGTACCTAACACCGGATACGACCCCGCCGTCCCCTCCACCGGCGCTCCTTTCCTCTTCCGCTCCACCGGCCCCGTCACCACCGGCCCCGGCAGCATCATCCGCATCCTCCCGGAATACGACAATCCCACCAAGGCCATCGGCTCCGAACTCGCCCTCCGCTCCCGCATCCGCCTCGAAGGCAGCTCCATCTCCTTCAACCAGAACGCCGCCATCCTCGCTCCTAACGCCATCGTCTCCGGCCGCGCCGGCACATGGTTCTACAACGGCACCCCAGTCCCGCCCGTCTCCACCTTCGTATCTTCCTCAGGCCTCATCCAGATGGAACGCGGAGCCTCCATCGATGTCTCCGGCTCCTCCGCCTCCGCCCCGCTCTCCCAGGTCATCCTCTCCCTCGTCCTCCGCAGCGGCGAACTCGCCCCCTCTCCACTCCAGCGCTCCGGCCCGCTCCGCGGCCCCACCCTCACCGTCGACCTCCGCGACCACGGCACCTACCGCGGCCGCTCATGGATCGGCACACCCCTCGCCGACCTCACCGGCTACGCCAACCTCATCGAACGCTCCGCCGCCGAACTCACCGTCGCCGGCGGCTCAGTCGACTTCGCCTCGGGAACCTCCCTCTCCATCCAGCCCGGCGCTTCCATCAACGTCCGCGGCGGCTCCATCTCCTACTCCGGCGGCCCGGTCCGCACCTCCCGCCTCATCGCCGACGGCCACTTCGTCGACATCCGCGACGCCGTCCCCGACCGTCTCTACTCCGGCATCTACTCCGGTACCGCCGACGAAACCCGCGCCCGCTGGGGCATCGTCAGAACCTTCGCCCACGCCCTCGCTCCCACCGGCGCATGGTCCGACCCCGGCTGGATCGACGGAGCCAACGCAGGCTCACTCCGCCTGTCATCTCCTCTCATGTCCCTCGGCGGCAATCTCGCCGGCAACGCCATCACCGGCCCCCGTCAGCTCCGCAACTCCCCCCTCACCAGCTCGCTCCCCACCGCCGGCTCCCTCTCCCTATCCTTCAGCGGCGAAACCGTCCTCAACAACGCCGTCGTCGCCACCCAACTCACTTCACCGGACGTCGTCTTCTCCCGCACCCCCGCCGCCAGCTCCGGGAACACCACCGTCATCTCCTCCTCTCTAACTTCTTCCAGCGGCTTCGGTTCCCTCGAAATCCGCAACGAGGGCGGTTCCATCTCGGTCCCCTCCAACATCGCCCTCCACACCGCCCCCGGCGGTTCCCTCCGCTTCACCGCAGGCAATCTCGCCATCGCCGGATCCCTCGCCGCCCCCTCTGGCACCATCGCCCTCGAAGCCCTCAACATCACTCCCTATCAGGCCGCCGTCATCCGCAACCTCCCGGAAGCCGAACGCCAGCTCCCTCCCCCCGCTCCCGGTCGCGGCTCCGTCTCCCTCGCCAGCTCCGCCCGTCTCACCACCGCCGGCACCATCGCCGACGACCGGCTCCGCTCCGCCACCACCATCACCCAACCCGCCCTAACCTCCGGCGGCACCATCCGCATCGCCGGCTATAACACTTCCCTCGCTCACGGATCCTCGCTAGATGTCTCCGGCGGTCTCCTCGTCGAACCCGACGGCACCGTCCACTACGGCGACGGCGGATCCATCACTCTCAAAGGCGGCGAAGACCCGCAGCTCAACGGGATCATCGGCGGGCTCTTCTCCTCCTCCGCCTCACTCTCCGGCTTCTCCGGAGCCCGCGGCGGCTCCCTAGCCATCACCGCCCCGCTCATCCGCATCGGCAATTCCTCATCGTCCCCCGGCACCCTCAACCTCCCCCCATCCTTCTTCTCCTCCGGCGGCTTCTCCTCGTTCAGCCTCACCGGTCTCCCTGTCAAAAACTCCGACGGCCTCACGCTCCCAGCCCTCGTCATCGAACCCAATACCCGCCTCACCCCAGTCGCCTCAAGTCTCATCGCCTCCCCCCACGCCGCCAACGGCACGCTAGCCCTTCTCCCCGTCCTCCGTCCCATCGGCGTCCGCTCCCCTGTCAGTCTCAGCTTCTCCGCCGCAGGCATCCGCGACGGCATCCTCGATGTCCCGCTCCTCCGCGGCGACCTCCTCATGTCTGATGGCGCTTCCATCGTCACCGACCCTCTCGCCTCCGTCAACTTCTCCGGCCGCACCGCCGCCATCATGGGCTCGGTCTTCGCCCCCGCCGGCAACATCTCCATCTCCGCCGGCGACTCCAACGCCGCGCGCCCCAACAGCGACACCGCCCTCACCACTCTCGTCCTCGGCCCCCGCTCGCACCTCTCCACCGCTGGCACCACTCTCCTCCTCCCCGATCCCTTCTCCCGCCGCACCGGCTCGGTCCTCCCCGGCGGCACCATCAGCCTAAACGGCAACCTTCTCCTTGCCAAAGGCGCTCGTCTCGATGTCTCCGGAACCTCCGGAACCCTCGACCTCCCCCCTGCCTCCGCCTTCCCGCTCCGCAACTTCTCCCTCCCAACCTCCGGCGGCCTCACCTCAACCCCTAACAGCATCGCCTCGGTCCCCGTCCAGCTCGAATCCAACGGCGGTCTCATCTCCCTCCAGGGTCTAGACTTCCTCGTCTCCGACGCCTCCCTCTCCGGCCGCGCCGGCGGTCCCTCCGCTCTCGGCGGCTCGCTCACCATCTCCTCCGGCCGCTTCTACGCCCCGGGCAATCTCCCCCAGCCACAGGACTCCAATCTCACCGTCTCCCAGTCCGGCCCCCTCATCCCCCAAGGCACCGACGTCTCCCCGCTCGGCATCGCCAAGCCGCTCCCCGGCCTCACCCCCGGCGGCTCGTTCGCCGCCGATGCCTTCCTCCGCGGCGGCTTCGACTCTCTCTCCCTCGGCGGCTCGGTCGCCTTCCGCGGCCCCGTCTCCATCGCCGCCCGCAACTCTCTCTCCGTCGCCTCCGGCGGGATCCTCTCCGCCGACAACGCCGTCGTCCTCTCCGCTCCCTACGTCGCCCTCGGCCGTCCGCTCGACCTCCCCATCCGCCCCGAAGACCGACGCAATCCCTTCGGCGCTAACTTCTCCCCCACCTCCGGCACCGGGTCCCTCACCATCAACGCCAGTCACCTCGACGTCGGCACGCTCTCGCTCCAGAACATCAGCACCGCCACCCTCCGCTCCAGCGGCGACCTCCGCGGCAGCGGCATCCTCAACATCGCCGGACAACTCTCCCTCCACGCCGCCCAGATCTACCCGCTCACCGCCTCCTCCTTCGAAATCTTCGCCTACGATTCCTCCCTCGCCGGCCTCACCCAACCCGGCAGCGTCTCCATCACCACCACCCCCGGCCAACTCCCGGCCCTCCCTCTCTCCGCAGGCGGTAATCTCCGCATCTTCGCCTCCTCCATCTCCCAAAGCGGCACGCTTCGCGCCCCGTTCGGTTCCATCACGCTCGGCTGGGACGGCACCGGCACCAAACCGCTCGACCTCGTCACCGGCAATTCCTCCGCCTTCCCCGTCACTTCCTCGCTCCAGCTCTCTAACACCAGCACCACCTCCGTCTCCGCCATCGACCCGCTCACCGGCCGCGGCATCACCATGCCCTACGGAATCAGCCCGGATGGTCTCACATGGATCGACCCGCGCGGCGTCGACATCACCGCCGGCGGCCTCCCTGACAAATCCATCAGTCTCGCCGCCACCTCCACCTCCATGGCCCCGGGTGCCGTCATCGACCTCCGCGGCGGCGGCGACCTCTTCGCCTTCCGCTGGGTCCCCGGCAACGGCGGACCCTCCGACATCCTCGCCAACCCAAACGCCTTCGCCATCCTCCCTGGCTTCGCCTCACCCATCGCCGCCACCGCCCCGTTCAATTCGTCCGCCTCCGACACAAACCTCATCCGCTCCTCCGGCCCGGGCTACACCAGCCCTTCCCTCCAGCCCGGCGACCGCATCTTCCTCCAAGGCAGCCGCACCCTCCCCACCGGAACCTACACGCTCCTTCCCGCCCGCTACGCTCTCCTCCCCGGAGGCGTCCTCGTCACCCCCAGATCCGACACCCCCACCGGAACCCAGGAACTCCCCGACGGCAGCAGTCTCGTCTCCGGCCTCGCCTTCAACAACCTCCACTCCAACAATCTTCCCTCCCAGCCCGCCTCAGTCTTCGAAATCGCCCCAGGCTCCGTCATCCGCGCCCGCGCCGAATACCAGTCGTTCTTCGCCACTAGCTTCCTGCGCGACGCCGCCGCTCGTCTCAGTCTCCCCCAACCCTCCCTCCCCTCCGACGCCGCCCGCCTCGCCATCTCCGCCACCAGCTCCATGGCCCTCTCCGGCTCGGTCTTCTCTGCCGGTGCCGCTAACGGCCGCGGCAGCACCATCGACATTGCCTCCGCCGCAGGCTTCCTCATCAATCGCGACGGCTCCTCTCCCGGCGATTCCCGCATCGCCCTCTCCTCCTCCACTCTCTCCAGCTGGCAAGCCGCCAGTCTCCTCATCGGCGGCACCCGTTCCTCCTCGTCCTCCGCCTCATCCACCATCGTCCCGCTCGCCAGCTCCATCACTGTCGACAACGCCGGCACCACTCTCAACGCCGGCGACCTAACGCTCGTCGCCACCAACGCCGTCAGCGTCGTCTCCGGCTCATCCCTCGCCGCCTCCGGCAACCCCGCCTCCACCCCTTCAGTCATCTCCGGCAACGGCGCCGCCATCCGTCTCGGCGGCACCTCCTCCGCTTCCCTCACGCGCTCCTCCGCCTCCGCCGGCACCGGATCCCTAACAATCGGCACACTCGCCTCCCTCTCCGCTCCAGCCATCACGCTCGACTCCACCGGCAGCGCCTCCATCAGCCCAGACGCCCTCGCCTCCGCCTCCACCACCACCATCAACAGCGGCCGCATCTCGCTCGTCCTCGACCCCTCCGCCCTCCTCGCCCCCGACCCCGGTCTCGTCCTCTCCGGTAATCTCCTCGACGCCCTCGAACGCACTTCCTCGCTCTCCCTCGGCAGCTATTCATCCATCGACCTCTACGGCTCCGGTTCCTTCGGCTCAACCCTATCACGTCTCGCTCTCAACGCCGGCTCCATCCGCCAGCTCGACTCCTCCCCCGCCAACCTCACCTTCTCCGCCCGCGAAATCCTCCTCGGCAACGTCTCCAGCGCGCCCGCCTCCCCCGCCTCATCCTCCAGCCACCAGCTCACCTTCTCCGCCGATTCCATCCGTCTCACTAGCGGTTCCCTCTCCTTCGGCAACCCCGGCACGGTCTCGCTCTCCGCCTCCACCGGCATCACCTCCGACGGCTCAGGCTCGCTATCCTCCCCTGGCAACCTCTCCCTGACATCCCCCATCCTCACCGGCACCGCTGGCTCGAATCGCTCCATCAGCGCCGCAGGCACGCTCTCCCTCGAGAATGCCGTCCCCTCCGGCAATGCCTCGCTCTCCCCGGGCCTCGGAGCCGCACTCAACCTCTCCGCCTCTTCCCTCAACCTCAACTCCCTCATCGCCCTCCCCGGCGGCTCGCTCAACGCCACCGCCACCGCAGGTCCCCTCTCCCTCGGCGGCCGCATCGATGTCTCCGGCCAATCCCGCAGCTTCTACGACTCCACCCGCTTCGCCGACGCCGGTTCCATCTCCCTCAAATCCTCCACTGGCGATGTCATCCTAACTCCCTCATCCTCCATCTCCGTCTCCGCTCACCCCGGCGGCGGCAACGCCGGTTCGCTCGAGATCGCCGCACCCTCCGGCCGCTTCATCCCCTCAGGTCTCCTCTCCGCCACCAGCTCGACCAGTTCCCTCGGCGGCACCTTCCGCCTCGACGTCGCCTCGCTCCCGTCCACCGGCTCCCTCACCAATCTCCTCTCCTCATCCGGCTTCTCCCAAAGCCAGGCATTCCGCGTCCGCTCAGGCAATGTCCTCATCGACGGCACCGCCTCCGCCCGCCAGTTCTCCCTCTCCGCCGACAACGGCAGCATCTCCGTCACCGGCACCATCAATGCCTCCGGCCGCACCGGCGGCTCCATCGCCCTCGCCGCCCGCAACAGCCTCACCATGGCACCCGGCTCTCTCCTCGACGTCTCCGCCGCCACTTTCGACAGCGCAGGCAAAGGCGGCCGCATCTCCCTCGAATCCGGTGCGCCTTCCCTCGGCACCCAAGGCACAGGCACGCTCGACCTCCAATCCGGAGCCGCTCTCAATCTCTCCGTCGCCGCCACCTCCGCCGATAGTCCCTCCCTCGGCCAGTTCTCCGGCACGCTCCTCCTCCGCGCCCCGCGCTCCGCCGACGATCTCCTCATCAATCCCATCGGCGCTTCCATCGCCGGTGCCTCCTCCATCGTCGCCGAAGGCTACCGCATCTACGACCTGACATCTTCCGGCGGGACCATCACCTCATCCGTCCAGTCCTCCATCCGCACCGACGCCAACTCCTTCCTCGGAGCCGCCGGTTCCGCCTCCGCCGCCTACTCCTCCATCCTCAATCGTCTCTCCGCCACCCGACCGGAACTCGCTTCCTCCCTCATCCTCGTCCCCGGCGCCGAAATCATCAACCGCTCGGGCAACCTAACGCTCGGCTCCGCCTCCTCCACCACGCTCAACGACTGGGACCTCTCCACGTTCCGCTTCGGCCCCCGTAGCGCCCCGGGCAATCTCACACTCCGCGCCTCCGGCGACATCGTCTTCAACAACTCCCTCAGCGACGGCTTCACGCCCTTCGCACCCACTAACAACCCACCTCCGGCCAATCTCCAGCTCTGGCAGGGCCGTCTCTCCGCCCAGAACCCGCTCCTCCCCGCCAACTCCCAGTCATGGTCCTATCGCTTCACCGCAGGCGCAGACCTCGCCGCCGCCGCATCCTCCGCCACCACCCAGTCCCCGGGCTCATTCATCCTCGGCAAAGCCGGCTCCACCGCCGACGAACAGAATAACAACGTCAGCGGCGGCGACAACGCCCTCACCCGCTCGGTCATCCCGCAACGCTGGCAGGTCGTCCGCACCGGCAGCGGCGACATCTCCATCTCCGCCGCCACCGACATCCGCTTCCTCAATCAGCTCACCGCCATCTACTCCGCAGGCACCGCCGTCGCCGACGCCTCCCTCGGCGGCACCTTCGATGTCCCCAGACCCGGCCAGCCCCCCGCCGGCACCCCCGGCCTCGGATCCGCTCAACTCACCACACTCTACCCAGCCCAGTACAGCATGGCCGGCGGCAATGTCTCGCTCTCCGCAGGCCGCAACATCGAACGACTCACCCGCAACAGCTCCGGCCAGCTCGTCCCCGATTCCCAGTTCCAACTCCCCTCCAACTGGCTCTACCGCCGCGGCACCGTCGACCCAGCCACCGGCCGCTTCGCCGCAGGCCGCGTCGCCAACGACATCCTCTCCACCAGCTGGTGGATCGACTTCAATAACTTCTATCAAGGCGTCGGAGCACTCGGCGGCGGCAACGTCTCCCTCGCCGCCGCCGCCTCCATCAGCAACGTCGACGCCGTCATCCCCACCAACCTCCGCGTCACCAAAGGCTCCGACGCCAACCCGCTCGCCGCCTCCCAATCCTCCCTCGAACTCGGCGGCGGCGACCTCTCCATCCGCGCCGGTTCCAATCTCGACGCCGGGGTCTACTACGTCGAACGCGGCCGCGCCTCGCTCTCCGCAGGCGGCGACATCCTCACCAACGCCACGCGCTCGGTTCTCTCCCCTAGCAGCATCGCCGCAGGTCAGGCCAGCCCGCTCACCCAGCTCCCCACCACGCTCTTCGCAGGCAAGGCTTCCTTCGACGTCTCCGCCCGAGGCAATGTCCTCCTCGGCCCGGTCGCCAATCCCTTCCTCCTCCCCGCAGGTCTCGGCAATTCCACATGGTACAAATCATGGCTCTCCTCCTACAGCACCGACGCCTCCATCCGCGTCGCCTCGCTCGGCGGATCCATCACCATCCGCTCGGAAGCCACTCCCTTCCTCCAGTCCGCCGGTTCCGCCGACCCTCTCCTCTACCTCTGGTCCGCGAACAAACTCATGCTCGGCACCGACACCGCCGCACGCTCCAAACCATGGCTCCGCCTCAACGAGGCCGGCATCGACGAAATCATCCGCTACAAAACCATCGCCTCC
>JAIXVE010000120.1 GCA_027483175.1 Verrucomicrobiaceae bacterium
GAGGAATCGGTCCCCCTCACGCTTGAACCATTGCCGCCCGCCCTGCTCTTCCATCCAACGCGACAGCGTCCACTCGAGCCACCACGCGGCCCACGCATCGATCGGTGCCTTTGCCGGATCAGGAAATTCCTTGGTCGGCGGCAGGTCGTGGCGCAGCGTCGGATGCGACAAAAGAAACTCCCGGCACGCAGCTGCCAACCTCTCAATTTCCATCCCGTCCCACAGCGCATCGCGATCCAGCAGCACACGCAGCACGGCCATCTTGTACGACTTGTTGAGGCTGGTCGCCTCCAGCATGGCGAACCACGACCCGAAGGAGGCAAAGACCTCTCGCTCGTTTTCCGTCAGGTCGTTCTCTTCGGAGACAAATCCGAACCACGAGCCGAATCGGGCAGCGAGCGTGCGGGGCAGATACCCGTGATGAAACAACTCGCCTGGCGAAGGTCGGCGCCCAAGTTCGTCACGCATGCCGCGGTAGGCTTCGACCACCGCCGAGCCTGCCTTGGGCAGCAGGCGCAGCATCAGCTCCTTGGCCTCGACTTCAAGATCGAGCAGGCAGCCTTCCGGCAGGTCCGGCGTTCCGCCTTTGAGGAATCTTTTCAGCTCCGTCCACGTCGCGGCTTGATTGCCGAGCGATAGCAGGTGCGTGAGACGGCTGGCGAAGACGCGGTGATTGCCCACAAAGTCGATCACCTTCAACCTCAGCTTCCTCTCCGCGGCGCGGAGCCCCCGCCCGAGTTGCTGGAGGAAGATGACCTTGGATTCAGTGGGGCGCAGCATCACCACGCGGTCCACATCCGGGACATCAAGTCCTTCATTGAACAGATCGACCACACAGAGAGCCTGGAGCTTGCCCTCGATGAAATCAGATAGGCTTTCGCTCCGCGCATCACTCCCGGACCCGGAGAACACGGCTGCCGCACTGACCTGTCGCCGGCGCAGCCAGTCGCGAGTGTAGAGCGCATGTCGGCGGGAGCAGCAGAAGACGAGCGTGCGGGCCGCCGGATCATCCTGCCAAGCCGTCCACAGGCGTTCCATCCGTTCGCTGTTCTCCAGTCTCTCCTCAAGCACCACAGGATCGAAGCGGCCGTTGCGCCAAGGAATCTGCTCGAAGTCCACATCATCCTTGAGCCCCAAATAGTGAAACGGCACCAGCGATCCTTCCGCAATGCCATCGCCAACCGTCGCCTGCCAGGCCAGCACGTCATCGAAAAGCGACGCCACATCCACGCCATCGGTGCGCTCGGGAGTCGCCGTAAGGCCGAGCGTGAACGTCGCATTCAGCCGAGCCATCACCCGCCGATAACTGGGAGCCTGAGCGTGATGGACTTCGTCGATCACCACGTAGTCGAAGCGCTGACGATCCAGTTCGGCGAGTCCTTCGGGCCGGGTAAGCTTCTGAATCGAGGCAACCACCAGATCACCGCCCATGTCGCTGTCCGCACCCAGATACCAGCTGACGCGGATTTCCTCCCACTCCGACTGCATGGCGCTGCGAACCGTCGCCTCGGCCTGGATCAGGATCTCGGCCCGGTGGGCGATGATCAGAACGCGGGGCGGACGCTCAAGGGCTCTTCCCACCGCCAGCACATCAAACGCCGCCAGCCACGTCTTCCCGAGACCGGTGGCCACCGCCACAAGGGCACGGCGGTAGTTGTTAACCCGGATCTGACGCAGGGATTCCAGTGCACCCTGTTGCCACGGACGCGGCGGATGGAGGACCGCTGGAAGGTCGACCGTTTCCGGCGGGACGAAATTCCGGTGCGCTTCCTTCGCGTGCTCCGCATAACGGGCGACAAGGGCTTCATCAAGCAGCGTTGCCTGCACCCAGAGATCGCCGAACGCGCGGGCCAGTTCCTCATCAATCGCCTCCGATCCGCTCGTCTGACCGATCAGGTTCCACTCGACTCCCGTCTCGAGCGCGGCCCTCGACAGATTGCTGCTGCCAACCACCACGAGGCCGCCGGAAGAATCAAGGATCCTCCAAGCCTTGGGGTGGAACGAATCAGGCTTGGACGGCAGCGTCGCCATCTCCGCTAGGCGGACTTCAAGCGAACCGCTCTCGCCCATGTCCGCCGCCAGCGACATCCATCCCACCAACCGCCGGAGGGCCTGGGCGGAAGTGATGTACAGGTAATCACCGACCAGAATCCGGATCCGCGCCTCCGCCCGGAGCGCGGCGAACACCGACTGCTGGATGAGATCAAGGCCGGACGGCTGAATGAACGACGCCAGCAGATCGACTTCCGCGGCAGCGGAGACACGCTGCCCGATGCTTCTCCAAAGCGGGGCCGTCGGGTGCCCGGTGGCGAGCGTCAGCGCCGGGAGCTTTGTTGCTTTCTCGCTCTCTCCCAAAAGATAGTTCCCCTTCCCCGGAATCACATGGCGCACACCGCCGCGAGGATCGGCCATGTCGCCCACATAACGCGGGATCACATGGATGTGGACGTGAGGAACCGTCTGCCCGGAAGCCGCACCACAGTTGAACCCGACATTGTAGCCATCAGGCTTCGGCTCAAGCCGCACGTCGAGCCGCCGCTTCGCTTCATTCACCAAACCCATCAGCGCAGCCTGCTCCTCATCGGTCGCATCGAACCACGTCGCCACCATGCGGCGAGTCAC
>JAIXVE010000148.1 GCA_027483175.1 Verrucomicrobiaceae bacterium
CCCATCGCCCTCGAAGGCGCCCTCAAAATGAAGGAAATCTCCTACATCCACGCCGCAGGCTTCGCCGCCTCCGAACTCAAACACGGGGTCATCGCCCTCATCGACCCCCATACGCCTTCCGTCTGTCTCTGCCCCGACGACTCCCTCCTCCCCAAAAACATCGGCACCATCCACGAAATCAAAGCACGCCGCGGCCCAGTCATCGCCATCACCTCCAATCCCAACCCGGAAATCGATTCCCTCGCCGACGCCGTCATCCGCGTCCCCGCCACCCTCGATCTCCTCCAACCCATCCTCCACACCATCCCCCTCCAGCTCCTCGCCTACCACACCGCCCTCGCCCTCGGCCGCGACATCGATAAACCTCGCAATCTCGCCAAAAGCGTCACCGTCGACTGATCCCCCGCCCCGCCCACATTCAGATTGCCCACCCAGCCCTCACCCGGCATCATCCGGTCCGAACCCCAGTCCGACCGACCGACCGCGTGAGCGACTTCCAAACCACCTGCTGGACTCTCGTCTTCACCGCCGGCAACGGCGGCGAATCCGAACGCTTCGCCGCGCTCGAACGTCTCTGCCAATCCTACTGGCACCCAGCTCACGCCTACATCCGCCGCCGCGGCCACTCGGAAGACGAAGCCCTCGACCTCACCCAGGAATTCTTCTCACGCCTCCTCGCCCTCAACTGGCTCCAGTCCGCCGACCCTCACCGCGGCCGCTTCCGCACGTTCCTCCTCACCATGCTCCAGCGCTTCCTCGCCAATGAGCACGACTTCGCCACCCGCGCCAAACGCGGCGGCTCTTCCTCCATCCTCCCCCTCGATAACCCACTCGTCCCGGAAATCCCAGACCCCTCCGAATCCCCCGAACACGCCTTCGACCGACGCTGGGCCCTCACCGTCATGCACCGCGCCGCCTCACGCCTCCGCGCCGAAGCCGAAGCCTCCTCCCGCGCCGACCTCTTCACCGCCCTCTCCCCCCTCCTCGCCTCAGACCCGGACCCCGGCGCACACGACGCCATCGCCTCACAATTCGGTCTCTCCAAAGGAGCCGTCGCCATGGCCATCCACCGCCTCAGACTCCGCCTCCGCGAACTCACCCGCGACGAAATCGCCGACACCCTCTCCGACCGCTCCTCCGTCGACGCAGAAATGCAGGAACTCATGGCCGCCCTCCGCCACCACCACTAACCTCTATCGGGAAAGCCCTTCCGAACCTGAACGAGGTTTTCCGCAAGCCTCCACCTTCAACTCGGCGCGCGGCGTAGGTTGCCGCAAGTCGGCCTTTCCCGCGCCTTGTTTGAATCGCCGATAAAGCTCCGCGAGTTCGAATCTTTGGGTGTAGCCCCCATCCAGCAACTCTGAACCGTCGAAAGTCCCCATCACATACAAATATCCGTCAAAGCTCCGTGTCGTTTGAATCACAGCGGTCCCACGACCTTCCTTGATCCAAAGCCGGAACTTGAACTTGCCATCACAGTTGGTCATACCTGCCAACTTCGGGACCGAGTCCGTGTCTGCCGCGATATAAACCGGCACTCGTTCGAGAGGAGCGCCATTATTGGAATGCTTTACCAACCCCTCAACAATGACAGATGGGGATTCACCGGAAGGCTCGGTGAAACTCACACTGGCCAGCAAGCCATGAGAGGAATGCTTGTCCGACGTCTTCTCAAATCTCAGCCCCTTACGACTGTGGACCAGCAGCTCCTCAGCCAACTTCCAAGGCTGATCATCCGCCAGAGAAATCGCTGGAATCACCAGAATCCCTAGCAGTACTCGTTGGAGGGATTTCATCTCTTTAAGACGTAATCCATCAGATGGACCGACGCCACCGCAATGTGAACCTCATTCCCCTGCCTCTCCCTCTCCTCACCGGCATTCCCCTGCCACCCATTCTCCTGCCTCTCCCTCTCCCCACCAGCATTCCCCTGCCATCCATTCCCCTGCCATCCATTCCCCTGCCCCACCCTCTCCCCACCAGCATTCCCCTGCCATCCATTCCCCTGCCTCTCCCTCACCCCACCAGCATTCCCCTGCCATCCATTCCCCTGCCCCTCCCTCTCCCCACCAGCATTCCCCTGTCATCCATTCCCCTGCCCCACCTCACCCCCTCGACTTAAGGTACGCATTAATCCCATCAAGAATCATCTGCACCGATAGCATGATCAGCAGCATGCCCATCAACCGCTCCAGTGCCGTCGCCCCCCTCCGCCCGAGAAACGCAAAAATCGTCGACGAAGCCGCCAGCAGCAGCGTCGATCCAGCCGCCGCCACGAGCACCGCCGAACACACCATCCCCACCGTGTGCTTCTCCGCGAACAGAATCACCATCGAAATCGCACTCGGCCCCGCAATCAGCGGCATCGCAATCGGTACAATCAGCGGCGCTTCCTCCGCAGGCTCCTCCATCATCCGCCGCGACGGAAACAGCATCCCCAGCGCAATCAGAAACAGCACAATCCCCCCAGCAAGGCGCAGCGAATGCTCCTGCAACCCTAGCAGCACCAGCACCCTCCCGCCAAATGCCGCCGCCAGCAGCAGAATCACCGTCGCAATCGCCGCCTCGCGCAGAATGATCAGCCGTCTCTTCGCCGGTGGCACCTTCGACAACAACGCATTCAGAACCACCAGATTCCCAAAGGGATCCATGATCAGAAACAGCAATAAGGCGATCGATATCACAGGCACTTCCTTTCAACTCCAAATCAGAAGCGGCCTCCCGCCGCCTGCCCTCCCAACACGCCACCCCAATCGGAAACAGCAGTAGTCCTCTCCATCATCCCCGCAACCATGCACCCACCCGCCCACCGTGTCCAACACTCCTTGCCAGAGTAAAAGCGCCACCCTGCCGCCCTCCCCACCCCAAAAGCCACCCCTCAAAACCCCGCACCACACCTCATCGCATCAGCCTGACCCCAAGCCCAAGCCCCATGAACAGCAGCACTCCCCCAATCACCACCACCCACCACGTCCCCTCGCCCTCAGTCCGCTTCAGAAGCCAGAAGAACAGAAAACTCAGCCCGAAATTGATCGGCGCACCAATCGCCACAGCCAGCAGCGACTGAGACTTCAACAACCCCAAAACCGCCGCCCCAACAGTGAAAATCACCGTCGGCACCATCGGCTTCTCAATCGACAGATTCAGCTTGATCAGCGCAGCAAGTAAAAGTGGCGTCAGCATGGGACCATTCGCAGTACGTTACCCCACTCACAGTCTCCAGAAATCACCACCCCGCAACAGAATCCACCGCCCCACCGCACCCTAATCTCCAATCCCACCCCGCCCCCTCATGCCAAGCCATCCCCCTCCGCGTCGACGAGCGCTAGCGAGTTAGCGGATCCCCATCTCCCAACACGCTCCTCTCCCAACAAGCCCCCCTCCCACCAAGAGCGCCGCAGGCTCTGGACTCCAGGGAGCATCACAGCTCTCTCTGCGCACAGAGTGCGCCGACCCGCCCTCTCCCAAACCAGCCCCGCCGAAGGCCTTGGACTGCGGAAGCCTGCTGCCGCTTTCCCGGAGCCAGCCCGCTGGCCTGGCACCATTCAAGCCCTCCCCCCTCCCAACACGCCCCTCTCCGTACCAGCCAGCCGCAGGCTCTGTACTGCTGTGAGCATCACAGCTCCCTCTGCGCACAGAGTGCGCCTACCCGCCCTCCGAACCCGCCCGTCTCCCAACAAGAACGCGCCAACGGCGCACCCTAACACAGCCCAGGGCCACGCCCTGGGTCCACC
>JAIXVE010000055.1 GCA_027483175.1 Verrucomicrobiaceae bacterium
CCGTCGTTGGCGGTTAGGGTGAGGATTTCGCCGTCGTTGCGGAGATTGCCGCCGGTCCATTCTGCGAGGATCTGGGAATTGAGGCCTGGGTAGCGGACGTTGAAGGCGGCGCGGTTTTCGACGAGGAGGCCGCGAGCGCCGGGCATGAGGATGCGTGAGGCGGCGGGGATGATGGAGAAGTTCATCTGGATGGCGTCGCTGATGGCGAGGCCTGAGAGGTCGACGGGAACGGCGCCGGTGTTGAGGAGTTCGATGAATTCGAAGTTGTTGGCACCGACGGGGCCGAGGACGGCGATTTCCGCGGCGGAGGGAGGGGCCGGGTTGTACATGATCTCGCTGATGACGAGATTGGAGGTGGTGGCGGGTTCGGTACCGACGGTGTATTCCGCGATGGTTAGGGGGCTCCATGAGGAACCGGAGCGGGTGCGGGCGCGGACGGTGCGGACGCCGGGGTTGCTGAGGACGACTGGGGAGGTGGCCCATGAGACCGAGCTGGCCTTGAGGCGCAGATCGAAGCGCATGTCATTGATGGCGGTGGCGTTGGAATTGCCACTGGAGCCGTACTGGAACTGATGGACCTCGATGGCGATGGTGTTGGTGCCGGCGACGAGGAGAGAGGTGGGGAGCTTGTAGGGGACGAAGGGGTTTTCGGCTTCGCCGTCGCCGATGCCGTCGAGGACCCCGTTGGTGCGGGCGGCGAAGTTGATGGCGACGGGGGCGTAGGGCATGTTGCAGCGGAGGGCTTCCTGGCCATTGATCCAGACGACGGCGCCGTCATCGGCGACGAGTTCCATGATGAGTTCGTAGACGGCGGCAGGGTCTGTGATGGAGAAGGTTTTGCGGAAGCAGGTGACCTGATTGGCTCCGCCGGTGGGGACGTTCGTGGTGAGCGTGGTGGCCATGCCGGTGTCGCCGTAGCCGATCGGGGAGTTGCCGGAGGGCCATGTGGAGTCGTCGAAGGCCGGGGCGGTCCACTGATTGAGGCCCTGGGCGGGGGGGTAGGCGGAGAGGGAAGCGAAGTAGCGCCATGGCTGACCGTTGGCGATGAGGGTATTCATCGTGGTGGTGGTGGCGAGCTGGGTGGCGGCGGGGTCGGCGGCACCGGCGGCGTTGCGTGGGTCGGGGCCGTCGATGGTGTAGAAGACGGCGGAATTGGCGAGACCGTCCTGATCGGCCATGGTGAGCTGCCAGCCGGTGGGGACATTGGCCTTGTAGGACTGGGCGCGGGTGAGGTGGTCGTGGAAGTTAGGCGGGCGCATTCTGACGAGACCGGCGCTGCCGTCCATGGAGAGGAATTCCATCCATTCGAGGCGCTGGCGCATCCATTCGCGGAAGAATTCGACCTCGCTCTGGAAGCTGACGCGGGAGGCCCAGTTGTTGGCGTTGGGCCAGTCGTAGCGGGCGAGGGGTTGGTTTTTGAAGAAGTGGCGGGAGGCTGGGGTATCGAAGTCTGCGGAGCCGACGGGAGGGGAGGCGGGGCGGGACGTGTTGCGGACCTCGCGTGGGTCATTGCCGCGGATCTGAGCGGAGAACGAGTCGATGAGGGCGTTGATGTTAGGGGTGGAGAGGGC
The DNA here is from genome assembly GCA_027483175.1 of Verrucomicrobiaceae bacterium. Taxonomy (GTDB): domain Bacteria; phylum Verrucomicrobiota; class Verrucomicrobiia; order Verrucomicrobiales; family V1-33; genus V1-33. The sequence goes on from JAIXVE010000055.1 coordinate 1,572, forward strand.
GGAGCGGCGGGCGGCCCAGTAGCGGTCCCATTGTTCGCGGACGTAGCCTGGGTCCTGGAGGAGCCGAGGCCAGTAGGGGAGATTGCCGCCGGAGAGGTGGGCGTAGTACCAGCCGGCGGGGTTTTCGCCGCCGAGGTAGTTGGCGTTGCCGCCGGCGAGGTTATAGTCCCATGCGGGGCGGGCGGTGATTTTTCCGGCGCGGGTTTTGTGGAAGTAGGTGGAGATGCGGTAGCCGTCGATTTGTTTGAAGGCTTCGACCCAGAGGAGGTTGTCTGCGAAGGAGGCGGGGTCGGCGAATCTGCGCCAGCCGAGGGCGGGGTCCTGCCAATTGGCGGCGTAGAGGGCGGTTTCGAAGCTCTGGACGTAGTTCTGGAGCCATGAGCGCTGGGAGGCGCTAGGGATATTGGGGTCGATGACCTCGTAGGTCTGGGCACCCCAGCCGCCGCTGGTGGAGGTGGCGATGGTGTAGACTTGCGGGGGTTTGTCTTTTTTCCAGACGTAGCCGCCGGTGATGAGGGCTGGGTCGGTGACTTCGTCGTTGATCTTTTCGACATCGACGCGGGACGAGCTTTGTTTGATTTTTTCGACGAGGAGGTAGATGCCGCGGTAGTCGGCGTAGGTCATGGAGTCGGCTCCCTGATTGAAGAAGACCTCGACGAGGCGTGAGCGCATGCCGGCGCCCTGACCGGCCCATTGGAACATGGAGGTGTAGACGACGGCGTTCCGCATGAGGGTTTCCTCGTTGTAGGGGCTGTAGAGGACCCAGTCGGAGTCTGCGGGCATGCCGAGCATGGGGAGGTCCTTGTCGGTGTCGTCGGATTTCCACCATTCGAGGGCGTAGGGGCGCTGGGGGAAGCCGGAGGAGGATTGGCCGCGGACGTGGGTGCCTGCGGCGTTGGAGATGGCAGGGGTGTCGGCGAGACTGGCCTTGCCGGAAGTGGAGCCGGTGGCTGGGTCGAAGAGCATGCCCCATGTGAAGCGGTGGGGGCGAGCGCCGTTGGGGTCGGTGGCGGAGTCGACGGAGACCCCGAAGCTGTCGAGCATGAGGACTGGGAGGGAGGACTCGAAAGGTTTGCCGGAGTTGCGGTAGTTGGAGAGGTCGGCGGCGCGGAAGACGAGACTGAGGGTTTTGGGCGGGCCGGGGATGGCACCGTTGACGAAGATGGCGGCGCGGATGGCCAGGGAGCGGTTGGTGACGGCGATGGGAGCGGTGTAGAGCGTGCTTGTGGTGGTGGGGTTGGTCCCGTTGGTGGTGTAGCGGATCTGAGCGTTGGGGGTGGTTGGGGGTGCGATGACGACGGAGGTATTGGCGGTGATGAAGCCGCTGGCGAGCGGGGTGCCGGTGGAGGTGGTGAAGACGGGTTCTTCGATGACGACCGAGGATCCGCGGGTGATGGGGGTGGTGGTGCCTGGGATGACGGTATTGGCGCGGCCGGGGGTTGGGGAGCTGAGGTAGCCGATGGGGTCGAGAGCGGAGAGGAAGCCTGAGGGGATGTCGTCGACCTGTGGGCCGTAGGTGATTTCGCTTTTGATGGAGCCGTCTGGTCGGACGAGGGCGAGGTAGCCGCCTTCACCGGCTAGGGTGAAGTTAGTGTGAGCGTGAGCGGCGTTGGTGCGGTTTTTGGCGGAGGCGAAGACGTAGGTGTAGGCGTTGGCGGCGAGGGTGATGGCTGGGAAGGGCCACTTTCTGGGAGTGGCGGGGTCGTTGGTGAGGAACCAGCCGGAGAGGGATTGGGAGGTGGATTGGCCGTTGAAGATTTCGATCCAGTCCGGGTGGTCGCCGTCGTCGTCTTCGATATTGGAGTTATTGCGGGCGAGGAATTCCCAGATGACTGGGCCGTTGGTGAAGAGCGGGTCCGGGGCGGTGGTGGTGACGAGGAGATTGTCGATGGAGACGTCGGAGAGGCCTGTGTTGGTGGTGCGGCCGGAGAAGGCGAAGCGGTTGCTGGCGGCGGGGATGAAGCCGGGGGTGGCGAGGTTCTGGCAGATGGTGATGCCGTTCCACGAGAGGTCGAGGCCCTGGGCGTCCCATGTGATGGTGACTGGGCGCGGGGTGGGGGTGCCGGAGGCGGAGTTGTCGATGATGAACGCGCCTGGGAAGCTGGATTGGGGGAAGTCGCCGATGCGGGAGCCGTTGGCGTAGATTTCGATGGCGCGGACTTCGCCGCCGTTGTCTTTGAGGTCCCAGCCGATGGTGAGGCCGTTGGCCATGGCGAAGCCGGTTTCGCCGTTGCCGGCGTTGCCGGGGATGGCACCGAAGTTGAAGGAGAAGCCCTCGCCGATGAGATTGGGGTCGGCGGTTGGGGCGGCGATGGTGAGGTCGAAGGAGGCGGTGAAGGAGGAGACGACGCGGGAGGCGTCGAGGACGGGGAGGAGGAGACGGGTGTTTGTGGAGATGGTGCCTTCTGGCGGGGTGGCGGTGGTGAGGAGGAGGGCGTTGTTTTTGACGGCGACGATGGTGCTGTTGAAGAAGCCGTTGACGATGCCGTAGACGGCGCTGTTGTCGGTGAAGGTGGCGGTGCCGTCGGGGAGCGTGTAGGTTTGGGGGGTGCCGGTGGCTGGGAAGACGCCTGCGGAGGCTGGCTGGAGTGCGGCGAGTGCGAGCGCGGCGCAGAGGGAGACGGCTGGGAGCAGTTTCATGGTTTGGCGGAGGGGGGAGCCAGAAAGGGGGGATTGGGGTGGATTACACACTATGCAGACGGCGTGGAAAAGCTAAATCAGGGGGAGGAGGAGAAACCTGAAGCGATACGAACCATGGAACTTGAGCTGACCGACCTGCATCTGCCGTTGAGGCATCCGTTTACGATCACGCATGGCACGACGACGGTGCAGCACAACGTGCTGGTGGGGTTGAGCGAGGGAGGGGTGACGGGGTATGGGGAGGCTGCGCCGTCGCGGGCGTATCATCTGACGCCGGCGTTGATCCGGGAGTCGCTGGAGGGGGTGCGGGGGTGGCTGGCGGGGTACCGGATGACGACGCCGGAGCGGTTGTGGGAGGATGTGTTTCCGTTACTGGCGGACAATCGGTTTGCGTTGTGTGCGTTGGACGAGGCGGCGCATGATTTGTGGGGGAAGCGGGAGGGTGAGCCGGTGTGGAAGCTGTGGGGGTTGAGGCTGGAGGGTTTGCCGGTGAGCAATTACACGATTGGGATTGATACGATTGAGCGGATGGTGGCGAAGATGGAGGAGTTTGCGGGGTGGCCGGTGTACAAGATCAAGCTGGGGACGGCGGAGGATCTGGAGATTGTGAGGGAGTTGCGGCGGCATACTGGGGCGGTGTTCCGGATTGATGCGAACACGGCGTGGAGTGTGGAGCAGACCCTGGCGTACGGGCCGGAGCTGAAGGAGCTGGGGGTGGAGTTCATCGAGCAGCCATTGCCGCGGGATGACTGGGAGGGGATGAAGCGGGTGAAGGCTGGGAGTGTGCTGCCGGTGATGGCGGATGAGAGTTGTCAGACGGAGGAGGATGTGGGGCGGTGTGCGGGTTGTTTTGACGGGATCAACATCAAGCTGACGAAGGCTGGGGGGATGACGGCGGCGCGGCGGATGATTGCGGAGGCGAAGCGGCTGGGGTTGAAGGTGATGGTGGGGTGCATGAACGAGAGCAGCGTGGGGATCTCGGCGATCGGGCAGCTGCTGCCGCTGCTGGACTATGTGGACATGGATGGGTCGGTGCTGATTGCGCGGGACATTGCGGACGGGGTGAGACTGGAGAAGGGCGTGGCGCGGTTTCCGGATGTGGCGGGGAATGGAGTGACCCTGCTAGGGTGAGGTTGTCGTGGGAAACGAAAAGGGCGGGTCCGGAAGTGCACCGGACCCGCCCGCGGGTTTTAGAGGAGATCGAGGGACCTGTTATTTCTTAGCGGTCCACGCGACGCAGTTGAGGAGGAGCTGCTGGTACTGGGCGAGTTCGTGGGCTTTGCCGTCGTGGCCGAGGGTGAGGCCGGCGATGCGGGTTTTGGGGTGTTTCACGACGAAGACCTGGGGGTAGTCACCGGCGCGCTGGGTGCTGGTGGCGGAGGCGAGGATTTCGATGGGTGTACCGGCTGGGTCTGGCTGGTAGTAGTAGAGTTCGTCGGTGATGGAGAAGCTGGAGTTGACGCCTTTGAGGAGCGGGTGGTCCGGCTTGATGATATTGACTTTGAATTCGCCGAAGCGGTCGTGGCCGCGGCTGCCGCCGCCGGCGATGGTTTTGTTGTATTCGGCCCAGTCGCCCCAGTTGTACCAGAGGCCTGGGTGGAGGATGACGAGGCCTTTGCCGGAGTCGACGAATTTGGTGAGGCTGTCGCGGAAGGCGATGGAGCTGAAGCTGCCGTGATTGGCGCTGAGGACGGCGGCGTCGACGTTGGCGAGTTCCTTGGCGGCGACGGCGGCGTCTTCGGTGTAGTTGACCGAGTAGCCGGCGGCGACGAGGACCTTGGTGTCGTACTCATTGAACCACTTCTGATAGTCGTGGGAGGAACCACCGCCGATGAGGAGGATTTTGGTGCCTGGTTTCCATTCGAGGGCGGCGGATTTCTTTTCCAGGGCAGGGGCTGGGGCGGCTTCGGCGGGTTTGTCGGAGAGTTCCGCGGTGATGGCGACGACGGTAGGTGCGGCGGAGAAGCCGACGGATTCGAGCGTGATGCGTTCGATGTCCTGGGTGGTGCTGAGTGCTTTTGTGAACCAGCGGACCTGGTGGTCCCTAACGAGGCCTGGGGCGAACTTCGAGCCGGGGACATCGATGCGGCCGATGTAGTCGGAGAATTCGACGCCGTTTTTGCAGACGAAGGATTCGCGCTGACCTTGGGTGGTGTGGACGGTGATTTTGAGGACGGGTGATTCCTCGCGGCCTGGTTGCCAGCCCCAGCCGGTGACCCCGCCGAGGAAGTGGATTCGGTTGGCTTTGAAGCCACCGACCTTGATATCGACCTTGGCTGGGAGCCCGCCTGCGAAGGTGCCTTCGGGGCCGCCTTTGAGGACGACGATGTTGTTCGGGGCTTTTTCGGGGCCGACGATGTTGAAGGGGATGCCTTCGACTGGGACGGTGCCGGTTTTGCGGAAGGCGAGGGACTGGTCCTTGTGGTCCTGGCTTTCGTAGAGGCCGAGCGAGGTCGTGGTGGTGAAGGCGTTGCGGAGGTCGAGCGTGCGGAAGCGGCCGCCGTCGACGCTCTGCATGTAGGCGATGATGTCGCGGAGGACGTCAGGGCCGAGGCCTTCGAAGCCTTCCGGCATGAGCGAGCGGCCGGTGTTGCTGCGGGTTTTGATGTCAGCGGTTTTGACATCCTGTTCACCGCCCTGGAATCTGAGGAAGACGCTGGCGGGGTTTTCGCGGGCGATGACACCGGCGAAGGTTTTGCCGTCCTTGGTTTCGATGTTCCATGCGGTGAAGGAAGGGTCGACTTCGGCGTTAGGGTCGACGATGGCGGCGAGGAGTTCGCCGGCGCCGTGAGCGCCCATGCCAGTGAGGTTGGGGCCGACTTCAGCGCCTGTGCTGCCGAACTTGTGGCAGGTGGCGCAGGTGGCGGTGAAGAGGAGCTTACCGTTTGCGATGTTGCCCTTCTTTTCGACTTCCGGGGCGAGTTTGGCGATGACCTCGGCCTTGGCTTTAGCGCCTGGGAGGAGTTCGTCCATCATGGCGGTGGCGCGTTTGGCGACGGCCTTGTCCGGGTGGGTGCGGAGCCTGTAGATGTTGGCTGGCCCGAGGAGGGCAGGGTCGATTTGCTTTGCTTTGACGGCGTCGAGGAGACCGAGGGACCATTCGGCGCGTTTGAGCATGGCGGTGAAGGCGACGGTTTGGACGTCGGCGGGCACGGTGCTGTAGATGGCGGCGAGTTTGGTGCCGAGGGCAGCGTCGTCGGATTCGCTCATGGCGGAGATGAGGCGGATTTTGAGGGCAGGCGAGGCATTGCCTGCGAGGAGATCGCCGAGGGCCTTGTCGGCGTCCGGGACGGCCTTACGGAGACCGAGGAGCGTCTGGGCGGCGGCGAAGCGAGCGTCGTCGGAGGCGGCGGCGTCCTTGATGGAAGCGAACATGGCGGCGGTGATGTCGGCCATGGCTCCCTTGAGGGCACCGGCCTTGTCCCACTGCGCGGCGAGAGGCAGGGCGCTGCCGGCGGCACCGCTCTTGAGGAGGGCGGTGAGCGCGGCGGCGAGGTCCGGGGTCATTTCCGGAGCGGCCTTGAGGGACTTGCCGAGCGTGTCGAGGATGCTGCGCTTGAGGGCGTCGGCGGAAGCTGGTTTGGAGCTGAGAGCGGCGACGAGTTTGGCGGCGGCGGCGGCGTCATTCTTCTCGCCGATGGACTGGGCGAGGATGGAGGCGAGCGGAGCGAGTTGATCGCTGCCGCTGTCGAGGATGGCGGTGATGGCGGCGGCGCTGTTGGCGGCGAGAGCGCCGACGGCGGCCGAGCGTTCGTAGTCGTCGGTGAACTTGGGCCATGCGGCGACGATGGCGCTGATGGCGGATGGGGACGGTTCGGCGGCGGCCAGGGCGATGAGGGCGGCGACGCGGACGCGGGCGTCTGGGTCAGCAACCTTTTTCTCGAGGGCAGGGGCGGCGTCGGCGGCGGCGAAGACCTCAGCGCCGAGGGCGGCGTTGCGGCGGACGGAGGCGTCCTGGTCGTCGAGCGCGGCGGCGAGTTGTTCCGGGGCGAGGAGGCCCATGGCACCCATGGTCCAGAGGGAGGCGATGCGGGTGTCAGCGGACTCGTGTTTGAGGCCGGAGGAGACGACGGTGACCGCGTTAGAGTCGATGCCCTTGCCGGGGGTGGCTTCGGCGACGCCTTTGGAGGCGGCGAGTTCGCCGAGGAGACGGCGGGCGGTCATGCGGACGTGGCGGTTCGGGTGGGAGAGGGCCTTGGCGAGGTCGATTTCCGAGCCGGTGGAGAGGTCAGGGACCTTGATTTTCTTAGCCTGTTTGTGGTCGAGCTTCCAGATGCGGCCGAAGTAGTGGTCGCGGTCCGGGCGGACGGCGGCGTTGACGTTATTGTGGTCCGGGCCGCGGGTATCGTTGTGGATGACGGCCTGGTTGTAGAAGTCGCCGACGTAGACGGCTCCGTCCGGGCCGACGCGGACCTCGATGGGGCGCCACCACATGTCCTTGCTGCGGATGAATTCGGTTTCTTCGCGGCCGGGGAGTTTGTGGCCCTCGTAGGAGCTGCCCTTCTGGGTGAGGCGCTCGTGGTGGACGATATTGATAGTGGGTTCGGTGGTGAAGTAGTCGCCGTTGTATTCAGCGGGCCATGAACCGCCGTCGTAGATGACGGTGCCGGCGGTGGCGGTGAAGGAACCGACGAGGTCGATCTGGACGTAGGCGAGCTGTTCCCATGGCATGGCTGGGTAGCTTTTGGGCGAGCCGATGACGACGTTGAAGCTGGGGGTATTGCCCCATTTGCCGCGTGCGAGGGCGTATTCCGGGACGACGACGTGTTCGAGGATGGTGCCGCTGGTGGGCTGGGTCCACATGACCCGGTTGTCGTTAGTGATCTGGAGGCCCCATGTGTTGCCGCCTTTGGAGGAATACTGTTCGATGGCGGAGCCGTCGGGCTTGAAGCGGACGACGCCGCTGCCGATGTTAGGCTGTTTTTCGCCTTTGGCGTTCACGACATTGCCGGAGCCGGAGTAGCCGTGGGTGGCGTAGATCCAGCCGTCCCAGCCCCAGCGCGGGTTATTGATGACCGCGTGGGTGTCGCCGGTACCGAGGTTGCCGTAGAGTTTTTCGACCTTGTCGGCTTTGCCGTCGTGGTCGGTGTCGCGGAGCCAGAGGATGTCCGGGGCCTGGGTGACGATGACCCCGTCTTTGTGGAAGACGAGCCCGGTGACGAGGTCGAGGCCTTCGAAGAAGACGGTTTTCTTGTCCATGACCCCGTCGCCGTCGGAGTCGGAGAGACGGGAGATTTTGTCGAGCCCGGCGCGGCGTTGTTCGCCTGGGGTGGGATCGATGCCGCCGTGGTCCTTCCATTCCTTGCCGCGGTAGTCCGGGCGCATGCCGCGTCTGCCGTTAGGGTATTCCGGGGTTTCGGCGACCCAGAGCGAGCCGTCCGGGGCCCAATCGAAGTTCATGGGCTTCGTGATGAGCGGCTCGGCGGCGACGAGTTTGAGGTCGAAGTCGGGATGGATTTCGAGATTTGCGAGGGTGGCGTCCGGCTTCATGGGGCCGCCATCCGGGTAGGTGAGGCTGGAGATTTCCTCCGGTTTGGTGAATTCGTCGATGTTGTCGCGTTTTCCGGCCCATGCGAGACCGCGCATGACGATGGCGCGGTAGTGTGGGAGGGCGAAGGATTTGTAGAGGTGGCCGGGGATGCTGACGAAGGCGCGGTAGGGTTGGGAGCCGCCTTCGATGGTGCGCTCGTAGGTCCACATCTGGGCCTGGATGTCGTAGATGTGGGCCTTGCCGCCTTCGGCCTGTTTGCGGCCCTGGGGGACGTTAGGCGTGTAGCTGCTGGCGAGGACCTTGATTTCCGGGAGGTATTCCAGATCGTAGTAGATTTCGTCGTCGAAGTGGAAGTTGCTGGCGGATCTGGTGATGGGGTGGCCGCCGCCGATGTACTGATTCTCGGTGTAATAGAGGTCCATGGGGCCCTCGCGCCATTTGGTGGTGCCTGGGCGCCATGTGCCGCCGATGATGGTTTTCCAGTGATCGGGTTGTTCGGAGACGGCGGCAGTGTGGAGGACGACGAGACCGCCGCCGCGTTTGAGGTAGGACTCGAGGGCCATCCAGCGGGAGGGAGGCCATGTGCCGCCTTCCTGGGCGTAGAAGAGGACGACGTCGGTGCGAGCGAGTTGTTCGTCGGTGGGGAGATCGGTGCCGCCCTCGGCTTTAATGCCGCGTTCGGAGAGGAGGGCGGGCCATTCGCGGGCGAAGCGCGTGTGGGCGTGGACTTCCTCGCCGCGGTTGGAGGTGCCGCCGCGGACGTAGACCCTGAGGGGGTCGGCGAAGGCCGGGAGCGCGCAGGCGGAGGCCAGCAGGACTAGGGTGGTTTGCTTCATGGTTGGAGATTGGGATGGGGGGACTTAAGAATTCAGCACGGAGGATACGCGGAGCGGATTGGGGATTTACCGTGCCGGGGGTATAAAATCGCGACCTGCGACATACGGCAATCCGGTGTCGAGGGTGGAAGTGGGTTAGAAGGCAGAGCAGTTGGGGGAGGATTATTCCGGGGGATTGGCGCGGAGACGGGTGGCTTGTTCGAAGGCGAAGGCGCGGGCGAGGAGGAGGGCGTCCTCGCCGGGGCGGGCGATGAAGGTGATTCCGTTAGGGGTTCCGTCCGGGGAGAGGCCGAGGGGGACGGTGATGGCGGGGAAGCCGGCGGTGGCGTAGAAGTCCGAGTGGCGGTTGGCTAGACTGACGAGGAGGGAAGCGCCGGAGGATTTGAAGGCTTCGTCGAGGGCATTGGAGGCGGTGGTGCGGGCTTCGAGGGCGAGTTTCTCGTAGAGGGCTGGGGCGTCTGCTTCGGAGGTGGCGGCGTCCTTGAGGACAGCGGGGATGATCTGGGCGGCGGCGTCGAGGAGATTCTGGCCGCGGGGGATGCGGCGTGGGGCGTCGGCTTTGTTATAGGCGATGAGGTCGGGGACGGATCTGACGGGGAGCCCGGCGGAGGTCATGTAGTTGATGGAGTCCTGCCAGAGCCCGAGGAAGACGACGGGGAGGAGGCCGACCTTGCCGGAGAGGGTTGCGTCGCGCGGGAGTGCGCCGGCTTTGAGGAGGCCTGCGTCGATGCGATCGAGCCAGAGTTTATTGGCGGGGGAGGTTAGGTCTGAGCGGAGGATGCCGACGGGGAGATCTTTGAGGGCGTCGGGTTTGAGGGAAGCGGAGTAGTCGGTGGTAGTGGAGTCGATGGCGTCGAGGAGGATGGCGGCGTCGGTGACGGAGCGTGCGATGGGGCCTGCGGAGTCCTGGAAGCGGACGAGCGGGATGATGCCTGTGGAGCTGACGGTGCCGCGTGAGGGTTTCATGGCGACGACCCCGTTGCTAGCGCCTGGGGAGAGGAGAGAGCCTGAGGTTTCGGTGCCGACGCTGACGGAGGTTAGGAAGGCGGCGGTGGTGATGGCGGAGCCGCTGCTGGAGCCGGAGGGGGTGAGCGAGTGGTTGTAGGGGTTGAGGCCAGCGCCGCTGACGGCGCTGGAGCCGAGCGGGGAGGCGGTTAGGGTGCCTGCGAGTTCGGAGAGGGAGGCCTTGCCGAGGATGACGGCTCCGGCGGCGCGGAGATTGGAGGTGACGACGGCGTTGGAGGCGGGGGAGTGGTTGAGGAGGATTTCAGCGCCTGCGGTGGTGTGCATGGGGGCGACGGTGCCGATGTTGTCCTTGAGGTTGAGAGGGATGCCGTGGAGCGGGCCGAGGGGTTGGCCGGCGGCGCGGGCGCGGTCGGCGGCGGCGGCTTCGTCGAGGGCGCGGGGGTTGAGTTCGGTGTAGCCGCGGAGAGTGCCATCGCGTTGCTGGATGCGGAGGAGGAAGGCGAGGGTGAGTTCGGTGGAGGAGACTGAACCGGCGGCCATGGCGGCCTTGAGTTCCGGGATGGAGGAGGAGAGGATGAGTTGGGAGACGGCGATGCGGCGGGCTTCGGGGAAGGCGGCGAGGGCGTTCTGGAACGGGGAGAAGTCGAGTTCGCGGAGACGCGGGGTGGGTTCGGGAGGAGCGGCGAAGGTGGTGGCGGTGGTGGAGAGGGCGAAGGCGAGGGCGAGGCGGGAAGGGAGCATGGGAGGTTGGTAGCAGGGATGGTGCGGGGAGCGGAGTGGAAAGTGTGGTGTGGTTGGAGGAATCTTTGCTTTCGCTTGGGAAATGGGCTGTCACGGTGCGCGCCCGTGAATGCCCCTGTGAAAGCCCGATGGACCGATCACCTGCTGCTGCAGGGGATCATTGTGTTGTGGGGGTTTACGGCGGTGCTGGGGAAGCTGATTGCGATGGAGTCGCTCCCGTTGGTGGCTTGGCGGACGGGGATTGCGGCGGTGGCGCTGGCGCTGATGATGGGATGGGGGAAGCTGAGGCGATTCGGGACGCGACTGGATGTGTGGCAGGCTCTGGGGACCGGGTGCCTGATCGGGTTTCACTGGTATCTGTTTTTTCTGGCCGGGCGGTTAGGGAATGTGAGTACGGGGCTGGCGGGTGCGGCGACGGCGGCGTTGTGGGTGGCGCTGCTGGAGCCATTGGTGGTTAGGGGGAGGAGGGTGCATGTGGGGGAATGTGTGCTGGCGCTGGTGGTGGCGGCTGGGGTGGCGGTGATTACGGGATCGGAGGGCGTGTCGCTGCCGTCGTTTTTCACCGGGGTGGCGGCGGCGGCGGTGGCGGCGTTGTTTTCGATCTGCAACGGCCGATTGGTGAGACGCCTGCCGGCGATTCCGCTGACGTGTCTGGAGCTGGCGGCGGCGAGCGGGTTTACGGCGGTGCTGGCGCTGATGACGGTGAGGCCGCTGAGTGTGGCGACACTGGTGCCGAGTGAAGGGGATTGGGTGCCGCTGCTGGTGTTGTCGCTGGTGTGTACGGTGTTTGCGTTTTCCGCGTGCGTGTGGCTGCAGCAGCGGATTTCAGCGTTCACGGTGGGGCTCGCGGGGAACCTGGAGCCTGTGTATGGGATGCTGCTGGCGCTGGCGGTGTTCGGGAGCAGCGAGCAGATGGGGCCGCGGTTTTATGCGGGTGCGGCGGTGATTATCGGGTGTGTGGCGGTGCATGCGCTGGGCGGCATGCGGCGCGGGGGCGAGGGAAGCGAGGGCGCGGAGAACTAGTTAGTCTCGGCGGAAGCCTGCGATTTCGAATGGGAGCGGAGCGGCTTCCGGTTCCGGGTAGGCGAAGACCTTGTTTTCGTAATTGCGGACGAGAGTGACCCCGTCGTCGCGGTGGATAAGGTAGTCCGGGTTGATAGGGACCTTGCCGCCGCCGCCGGGGGCGTCGATGACGAACTGGGGGACGGCGTAGCCGGTGGTGTGGCCGCGGAGTTGTTCGATGATTTCGATGCCTTTAGCGACGCTGGTGCGGAGGTGTGAGGAACCTTTGATGAGATCGCACTGGTAGAGGTAGTAAGGGCGGACGCGGCAGCGGAGCAGCTTCTGGACGAGCGTTTTGTAGACGATGGGGTCGTCGTTGACGCCGCGGAGGAGGACACTTTGGTTGCCGAGAGGGACCCCGTGATCGGCGAGCCGTTCGAGGGCGGCTTTGACTTCGGTGGTGAGTTCGCGCGGGTGATTGACATGGACGCTCATCCAGAGCGGGTGGTACTTTGCGAGCATGCGGCAGAGTTCCGGCGTGATGCGCTGAGGGAGGAAGATGGGGACGCGGGAGCCGATGCGGATGAATTCGATGTGAGGGATGCTGCGGAGACGTTTGAGCATGGCCTCGAGCCGGTTGTCGGAGAGGAGGAGGGCATCGCCGCCGGAGAGGAGGACGTCGCGGATTTCCGGGTGGGATTCGAGGTAGCGGTAGGCGGCTTCGAATTCGGTGTGGAGTTCCTGTTCGCCTGCGCCGCTGACGACGCGGCTGCGGGTGCAGTAGCGGCAGTAGGAGGCGCAGCGGTCGGTGACGAGGAAGAGGACGCGGTCCGGGTAGCGGTGGACGAGGCCTGGGACGGGCATGTGGGAGTCCTCGCCGCAGGGGTCGGCCATTTCTTCCTGATGGTCCCATGTTTCTTCGATGCGGGGGATGACCTGACGGCGGATGGGGCAATCCGGGTCGGTGGGGTGGATGAGGTTGAAGAAGTGAGGGGTGACGGCGAGGGCGAGTTTATTGCCTGAGAGGAGGACCCCGGCGCGTTCTTCTTCTGCGAGGACGAGGTGTTCTTCGAGTTGGGCGAGAGTGGTGACCCTGTTGCGGAGTTGCCATGCCCAGTTGTTCCAGTCGTCCGGGGAGACGTTCCGGTTGGCCCAGTAGCCGGGGGCTGGGGAGGCGAAGTCGTGGTCGGCGGCGTCAGCGGGAAGGGATGGGCGCATGGCAGGCTGGGGAAGCGGAGCGTAGGGGATACGAGTGGTGCGTCAACGGGGTACGTGTTATTCGCGGCTGCCTGGGGTGATTTTGAGGGCGAGGCGTTTGCCGTCGCGGGAGACGGCGATGTCGGTTTCTGCGCCGATTTTGAGGGCTCCCATGACGAACGTGTAGTCGTAGATGTTATTGATGTCCTTGCCGGCGAGACTGACGATGATGTCGCCTGCTTTGAGGCCGGCTTTGGCGGCTGGGCCGATGGCGCTGACGCCGCTGAGTTTGACGCCGGTGATGCCTTCCTGGGCGTAGTCGGGGACGGTGCCGAGATAGGCGCGGAGACCGCCGCGTGGGCCTTCGGCGGGTTTGGCCATTTCTTTCCATGCGGGTTCGTCCGGGGAGGAAGCGAGGGAGCGGGCGACGAGGAGCATGAGGCGGGTGATGTCTTCAGCGCCCTTGTAGTTGATTTTGTCGGCGGTGTCGGAGGGTTTGTGATAGTCCTCGTGGGAGCCGGTGAAGGCGTTGAGGATGGGGACCCCGCGGAGGTAGAAGGAAGAGGCGTCGGTGGGGAGGTAGCAATCCTGCTGGAGCTGGATGGGGAGAGCGGTGACGAGATTGCGTTTTTCGATTTCCGAGGTCCACCAGTCTGAGGAGCCGACGCCCTGGAGGAGGACATTTTTGGAGAGACGGCCGATCATGTCCATGTTGAGATTGGCGCAGAGGAGGGAGGTGAGTTTGGCGTTTTCGTCGCCGGTGGCGGCGGCGGTGTCGCGGCACCATGCGCTGGAGCCGAGGAGGCCGATTTCCTCGCCGCTCCAGCCAGCGAAGAGGACATCGCGGGTGAGGGTGAGGTCGCCGGATTTGACGAGAGCGGCCATGGCCTGGGCGATTTCGAGGACGGCGGCGGTGCCGGAGGCGTTGTCGTCAGCGCCGTGGTGGATGGACTGGCGGTCGGCGTCGGCGGCGCGGGAGTCGGAGCCGCCGGAGGTGCCGAGGTGGTCGAGGTGTGCTCCGATGATGAGGGCTGGTTCTTTTGAATTGGCGGGGCCTTTGAGACGAGCGAGGACGTTGTGGCCGGTGCGTTTTTCCTGCTGGACGTCGATGGAGGCGGCGAGGGTGACGTCTTTGAGGTCGAAGCCCTGGACCTGGTCGCCATTGTCGAGGGCATCCTGGAGGGATTTGAGATTGAGGCCGGAGGGTTTGAGGAGAGAGGCGGCGAGGGCGTCGGATATGGAGAGGGCGGGGATGCCGGAGGAGGCCATGGAGGCATCGAAGGCGAGGGGGACGACCTGCTGGACGACCTTGGCGTTAGGGCCGCTGACGACGATGATGCCGCGGGCGCCTTTCTGGCGTGCGGTCATGGCTTTGAAGCGGAGACTGGAGTAGCTGGCGAAGCGGACCCGCTGTTCCTGGGAGAAGTTTTCCGGGGTGTAGCGGAACATGAGGACCCATTTGTCCTTCACGTCGAGGTGGAAGTAGGAAGAGTAGCCGTCGAGCGGTTTGCCGTCGGGGGAGCGTTCGTCGGGGACCTCGATGCCGTAGCCGGCGAAGGCGATGTCAGCGGCGGGGAAGTCGCCGGTGCTGGAGAACGTGAGGGGTGACCAGTCGGCGCGGAGTTGTGAGGGAGGGGAATCGGCACCGGTGATGGTGAGCTGGTTGTTTTTGCCGAGATCGACGCCAGCGGTGAAGGAGAACGGGTGGAGCCATGAGTTGTTAGAGCCCGCGGGTTCGAGGCCCCATGATTTGAAGAGATCGCTGAGGTAGGAGGTGGCGAGGGCTTCGCCGCGAGTGCCGGTGCCGCGGCCTTCGAGGGCATCGGAGGCGAGGTAGGTGACGTGCTGGCGGATGTCGGCGGCGGAGACGTCAGGGGCGAGGTTGGCGGCTGGGGGCGCGGAGGGAGCGGGTGCTGGAGAGGCGGGCGGGGTGGAGATGGCGAGGGCCTTGAGGGCGGCGTCGTGGTTCCAGTCGGCCATGAAGATCTGTGAGGATTTGTCGGCGGTGCGGTTAGAAGTCCATGAGAGCTTGCGGCCGTCCGGAGAGAAGGAAGGGAGACCGTCGAAGCCGTCGGAGGTGGTGACGCGGATGGGTTCTTGCTGGCCTGCGGCGTCGACCATGTAGAGTTCGAAGTTGTCGAAGCCGTGTTTGTTCGTGGCGAAGACGAGGTACTGGCCGGAGGGATGGAAGTACGGGGCCCATGACATGGCACCCATGCGGGTGAGCTGGCGTGGGTCGGAGCCGTCCGGGTTCATGGACCAGATTTCGGCGCGGTCTTCTTCTTCGTTGAAGCGGCGCCAGCAGATGCGGGAGCCGTCGGCGCTGAAGAACGGACCGCCGTCGTAGCCGCGGACATCGGTGAGGCGGCGGACGTTCGAGCCGTCGGCGTTCATGATGTAGATGTCCATGAGCCATGATTTCTGGCGTTCGAAGCGTTCCTTTTCTGCAGGGGAGAGGTTGTCGGAGTAGGCGTGGCGGTTGGAGGCGAAGGCGATGAACTTGCCGTCCGGGCTGACGCTGCCTTCGGCGTCATAGCCTTTGGTTTTGGTGAGGTTGACGGGCGGGTTGCCTTTGAGGGAACCGGCGAAGAGGTCGTAGTTCTCGTCGTAGTCCCATGAGTAGCGTTTCTGGGTGCCTGCGGCGCGGTCTTTGAGTTCGGCGGCCTGTTTGTCTGAGGAGGCTGGGTCTTCGTGGGTGGAGGCGTAGAGGAACGACTGATTGTCCGGGAAGAGCCATGAGCAGGTGGTTTTGCCGGAGCCGTTGGAGAGACGGCGGACGTCGCCGGTGGCGAAGTCGAGGAGGTAGATCTGGTAGAACGGGTTGGCGGGGTCGCGTTCGCTTTGGAAGACCATGCGATTGCCGTCGGCGGAGAAGTAGCCTTCGCCGGCGCGTTTGCCGGAGAAGGTGAGCTGGCGCGGGTTGGCGAGGAGGGAATCGGACTGAGCGGCGAGCGGGGCTGCGGCGAGGAGGAACAGGAGGCTGCGCATGGGGAGGAGTTTGGTGGAATGGATACGCTGGCGGCGGGGGAACGCACGAGTGAATTAGGCGGGTGCAGGGGGAGGGGAGAGGGAGGGGAGAATGGGGAGAGAGAAACGGGAGAGAAGAGCGCTGGCGCGGGGGCGCGGGGTGGTTCAGGGTGAGGGAGCAATGAGCCAGACAGAAGCCGCCCCCGCCCAGAAGAAGAAGCCCGCAGCCACGGGAGGAGGGAATGTGGTGGCGACGCGCCGGATATTGGTGTCGCGGATTGCGGCGGTGGTGCTGGCTGGGCTGATGCTGACGGCGCACAGTGCGTGGAGTGATGCGCATCCGGTGTGGGCGGCGGTGGCGACGGTGGTGGGCTTGGCGGGGACTGGGGCGGCGTGTGCGGGGCGGTTGTGGTGTTCGGTTTATATTGCGGGGAAGAAGAATCGGGAACTGGTGAAGGTGGGGCCGTATTCGGTGTGCCGGAATCCGCTGTATTTTTTCAGTCTGGTGGGAGCGATCGGGGCGGCGCTGGCTGGGGGGATGGTGAGTTTTGCGGTGGGGATTGCGTTGTTGTTTGTGGTGGGGTACCGGCCGGTGATTGAGGCGGAGGAGCGATTTCTGGGGGGGGTGTTCGGGGATGAGTTTACGGAGTATGTGCGGACCGTGCCGCGATTGATGCCGACTTGGGGGCGATTGGTGCATGCGGAGATCTGCCAGCCGAGTGGGCGGGTGTTTTACCGGCATGCGCTGAGTGCGCTGTGGTTTCCTGCGGCGGCTGGGGTGGTGATGCTGATTCAGGTGCTACAGCGGGCGGAGGTTCTGCCGGTGCTGATTCGGCTGCCTTGAGGCGCGGGATGGCGATTTTATGAAACGACTGATGAGTTTCCGGGGCCGGCTGGCGATGTCAGGCGGTGCGGTGGCGGTGATGCTGGTGGCGTTGTGGCTGAAGTGGGGTCGACCTGAGGAGGGGAAGCGCGGGGCGGAGGGGAAGCGAGCGGTGGTGGCTGCGGGGAAGGATGGCGGGGGAGTCGGGGATGGAGGGAAGGCCGGGAACGTTAAGGTAGCGGGGGAGCCTGGGCGGGAGCGGGTGTTGAGCGAAGCGGACAAGCTGGCGGCGGCGCTGGAGGATCAGGTGGTGGTGACGTTAGGGAAGGTGGAAGATGTGGGGAAGCAGGCGGGGATGATGCTGGGATCGAAGATGGAATTGCGGGCGTTGCGGCAGATGGATGCGGCGGCGCTGACGGCGGAGCAGCGGCGTAGGTTGCGGGAGCTGGAGCGGCAGCGTGCGGCGGTGCTAGGGAGCCTGCCGGAGGTGGCAGGGTTTCAGAACAATCCGGATGAGTACGCGTCGTTTTTCAGCCATCTGCTGAAGGAGGCGGCGGGGTTAGGGCCTGAGCAGACGCAGGCGGTGCATAAATACATGCGGGCGCGGGGCGCGGCGATGGTGGCGGCGGGTTTCCATGCGGATGCGCAGCCCGAGGATCCTGCGGCGGCGGATGCGTGGGAGGAGAAGCGCGATGTTTTCAACGAAGAGACCGTGGCTGGCGTGAGCGGGATTCTGCCGCCGGGGGAGGCGGAGCGGATCGGGTTCAACGACCGCTTCATGGAGTTGCTGGAAGCGGATTTCGACAAGGCCGGGGACGCGGCGCAGTGAGGGGGATGTGTTAGAGCTGCGATGGCCTGAGGGAGAGCCAGAGGGCGCGGCGCATGAGGGCTTTGACGCGGGGGCGGGAGATTTTGGCGGCGGCTGGGGCTGCGAGGTCGGACTGGGCGTCGAGGAGGTCGAGGGTTTCCGAGCCGATGAGGAGAGGGAGGAGAGCGGCGAAGCGGAGACGGACCGAGTTGAGATGGCGGACGTAGTCGCGGCCGGAGTCTAGCCATGTGCGGGCGGTGACGAGCCATGAGCGGCGGACGGCGTGCCATGGTTGCCAGTCGGTGGCTGGCCATGCGAGGGAGGAGAGGCCTGCGGCGGCGAGTTGGTCGGCGGGTAGGTAGCAGCGGCCCTGGGCGAGATCGCCGGGGAGGTCGCGGAGGATATTGACGAGTTGGAGCCCCTTGCCGTAGCGGGTGCCGAGGGCGATCATGTCCGTTAGGGGGAGAGAGGCGAAGGTGGGGATGGCGACTGAGCAGGTGGCGGTCCAGAATTCGCCGACGCAGCCGGCGACGAGCCATGTGTATTCTTCGAGAGCGGCGGCGTCGGGGAGGGCGCGGGTGGTGGCGGCGTCCGGGAAGCGGGAGAGGTCGAGGGATTGCCCGTGGATGATGTGGGAAAGGACGGAGAGGGCGAGGGCGTGCTGGTCCGCGGGGAGGGCGGCGCAGGCCTTGAAGCAATCGGGGAGCCGCTGGAGGAGGATGCGTTCGCCGGGGTGGGAGACGGCGTGGGCGCAGGCGGCGGCGGCCTTGAAGAAGGAGTCGGGGGGGTTAGGTGAGGCGAGGGCGTCCTTGAATTGCGTGAGGAGGTGGAGCCGGTCGAGGTTAGGCTGGGCGGCGGAGTCGGCGATGGAGTCGGTGGCGCGGGCGAGGAGGTAAGTGACCGAGAGCGGGTTGCGGACGGGGGCGGGGAGGACGCGGAGACTGAGGTAGAACGATCTGGAGACGGCGGCGAGGAGGTCCCGGGTGACGGGGCCTGACTGGACGGCGGCGTTAGGGTTCACGCGGGTGGCGGGGAAGTCAGCGGATGGTGACGGGGAGGGCCTTCTGGAGAGCGGCGAGGATGCGCTGGTGGGCGGCGTCGACTTCCGAGCCCTCGAGTGTGCGGGAGCGGTCGCGGTAGGTGAGGGAGTAGGCGATGGATTTGCGGCCCGCGGCGAGTTTCGCGCCTGAGGGATCGGAGAAGACATCGAAGACGGAAGCGCCGGTGAAGTGGGGTTCCTTGAGGGAGGCGAAGAAGTCCTCGAATTTGCTATTGGGGAGATCGGCGGCGGATTCGATGGCGACGTCGCGGGTGATGGAGGGGAAGCGTGGGAGGTCGTCGAAGAGGACGTCGTGCTGGACGGCTTTCTGGAGGGCGGCGGAGTCGAGTTCGGCGATGAAGACGGGGAGGCGGGTGCCGATGGCGCGTTCGCGTGCTGGGTGGAGACGACCGCCGAGGCCGACTGACTTGCCATTGATCTGGATGACGCCGCCGGCGAGGAGGACAGCCGGGATGCGGCCGGGTTTCCATTTGACCTGAGCGGATGGGAAGAGGGATTCGATGAGCCCGCGGAGGTCGAAGAGGTCGGCGGCGGCGGGATCGGCGGCGGCCCATGATGGTGGGACGGCAGGGCCTGAGATGAGGATGGAGAGGACGTCGCGTTCGATGGGTTTGCCGTCAGGTGAGGAGGCGAAGACCGTGCCGGATTCGAAGAAGCGGAGACTGGAGCGGCCCATGCGGATGTTGCGTTCGGCGACGGCGAGGAGGCCGGGGATGAGGCCTGGGCGCATGACGGTGTGGTCGTCGCTGAGCGGGTTTTTGAGTGGGAGGGGAGCGAGCGGCTGCGGGTTGGTGCCGAGGTGGAGATCGAGCTGGGCGTGGGAGACGAGCTTGATGGTTTGGGCTTCCCAGAGACCGCGGGCGGCGAGGCCTTTGCGGAGGTTCATGCGGAAGTCGTATTGTTCGTCGGCGGTGCTAGGGTCGGAGAAGAGGGCGGCTCCGGCGGCGGGGAGGTTTTCGATCCCGTGGACGCGGGCGATTTCCTCGATGAGGTCCACTGGGCGAGTGAGGTCCTGGCGGTAGGAGGGGATGATCCAGCCGGACGGGGATTTGGCTAGGCCGAGGCAGGAGAGGATGCGGTCGATTTCGGCGTCGGGGATGGGAGTGCCGAGGAGACGGCGCACGTGGTCGGGGTCGAGCGTGACCGTGCCGGTGAGTTGGGGCGGGGAGCCGGCGATGAGGAGGTCAGGGAAGGCGGTGCCTCCGGCGGTTTCGATGATGAGACGGACGGCGAGGTCGGAGGCGGCGATGATGGCGTCGGGATCGACGCCGCGTTCGAAGCGGTAGCTGCTGTCGGAGTGGATGGAGAGACGGCGGCTCGTGCGGCGGACGGAGCTCGTGTGGAAGTAGGCGGCTTCGAGGAGGATGTCGGTGGTGGAGTCGGTGACGCCGGAGTGGGCGCCGCCCATGACACCAGCGAGAGCGAGCGGGCCGGAGGGGTCGGCGATGACGAGGTCGAGTGGGTCGAGGGCGAGGGATTTGCCGTCGAGGGTGGTGAAAGGTTCGGCGTCGTAGGCGCGGCGGACGGTGATGGGGCCGGTCAGGGTGGAGGCGTCGAAGGCATGGAGCGGCTGACCGGTTTCCATGAGGACGAAGTTGGTGACATCGACGACATTGTTGATGGGGCGGAGGCCGACGCTTTCGAGGCGCTGGCGGAGCCAGTCCGGGGACGGGCCGATTTTGACGCCGGAGATGCGGCGGGCGGAGTAGAACGGGCAGCCTGCGGGGTCGGCGAGGGAGATTTCGTCGGCGGAGGCAGGGCGAGATGAGCCGGGGGTGCCGGGGGTGGTGGGGAGGAGCGGGAGGGAGGCGAGGGCAGCGAGTTCGCGGGCCATGCCGCGGTGGGAGAGGAGGTCCGGGCGGTTCGGGGTGATTTCGACTTCGAAGAGCGTGTCGGAGGGGATGAACTGGTGGAGCGGGCGGCCGACGGGAGCGTCGGAGGGGAGGATCATGAGGCCCTCGTGGTTGTCGCCGAGGCCGAGTTCGCGGCTGCTGCACATCATGCCGCGGCTGAGGACGCCGCGGAGTTCGCTTTCTTTGATGGTGAAGTTGCCGGGGAGGACCGCGCCGGGGAGGGCGACGGGGACGCAGTCGCCGGGGGCGAAGTTTTTCGCGCCGCAGACGATCTGGCGGGGTTCCGGGGAACCGTCGTCGACCTGGCAGAGGCGGAGTTTATCGGCGTTGGGGTGCGGGATGAAGCTGGTGACTCTGCCGACGATGATGCGGTCCGAGCGGATGCCGCTGGATTGGATGCCTTCGACTTCGATGCCTGCGAACGTGAGGAGATCGGCGAGGGAGTCTGGCGAGTGGCCGGAGAGGTCGAGGTGGGACGAGAGCCAGGAGAGGGAAACTTTCATGAGTCGAAGAAACGGGGGGCGAGCATGGCGATGGCTTGGCGAGGCGGCAACGGGAAAGCGGCGGGGAGTGGCGGGCTTGACAGAGGGTGGAGGGGGAGCGAAGCGGCGGGGTGGGTCGAGATGAACAGAAAGGCGAACGATGAGTATTCCTGCGAAGTATCTGCATGCGGCCGGGTGCCTGCTGGCGCAGGTGGCTGGGGAGGAATTGTCGAGGCAGGAGCTGGATGAGGTGGCGTGGGCCGGGTACCGTCGCGGGGACGGGGCGAAGGTGGCGGAGGCGCTGCGGGGGATTCTGCGGAACGGGGCGGCGTATGATGCGGGTTACCGGGGGAAGGCGTGGCTGGCGCTGGCGCGGGGGAAGGAGGCTGGGGATCTTCCGCTGATGCGCCGGGGCCTGAGGGAGGAATTGGCGCGGGACATGGGGGTGGCGTGGCAGATCATGCGGGGGCTGGAGATGATGGGGGAGCGGGTGATACGGGAGGAACGCGGGGGCGGGGCGCTGTGGGAGGAGGAGGACAACCGGGAGGATGCGGAGCGGTATCTTGAGCGGGTTGGTGGGGGGTGAGGGGTTTCCTGGGGCTTGGGGAAACTCTCGCGGAGTGGGGCGGCAGGGTGTTGTTAGTAGGGTCTTGCTGGTGCGAGGGTTTGATGGGGTGGGGGGAATAGGGCTGATAGGGCGGATGGGGCTTATGGGGCTTTTGGGGCTTTTGGGGGTTGTGTGGTGACCAAGGGCGGGGATTTGGGGATTACTTCCAATTGCGGATGATTGCTTCGCTGCCGGATTGGGTGCTGACGGCGGCATGGAGGGCTGCTGACTGTTCCGTGGTGAGGGTTTTGAGAGCGTCGAGATCCTGAGGGGCGAGGCCTTCAGGTCGCTGGGAGACGAGCGTGCGAGCGACTTCGTTGTAGGCAGCGGGATTGGCAGCCGGGTCGGCGAGGCTGGAGAGGGATTTGATGAGGTTCGGGGTTCCGCCGGTCATGAGGAACCATTTGGCAGCATGGGCGAGCATGGCGGGGCGATCCTCTTGCGGTGCTGATGCGGCGATCTGGTAGGCGGCACCGGAATGAGGTTCCATGATCACCTGCTGCTCGATGTTCTGGTGAAGGGGTGCGCGTCGTGCGGTGGTGGATTCGGCGGGCGGCAGAATGGCGGCTACCGCGTTCCGTTGTGCGGGCGTGGCGGTCGAGAGTGATTGCGTTGCCATGAGTGCCAACTTGCGGCGGCGGAATCCTTCCGGCAGCGTATCGAGGACGATTTTGAGCGCATCAGGAGAAGACAGGGCCATGCTTCTGATGAAGGCATGGGCATCGCTCGGTTTCATGTTGAGGAGAGTTCCCTCGACGACGGATCGGAGCACTTCGGGTGCATCGGGTGCGGTGCCGTGCAGCTTTGAAGCAAACCGCAGCGTGTCACCATCCGTCCACTGATCGGCGTAATGCTTTTTGAGGGCGGCTAGCAGTTCTCGACCGCTGGCGATTCGGATCTTTGTGAGCCATTCGGGTCCGAAGTGGCTGGTGGCGCGTGATGGGAATAGCCATGATTTATCGGCTCCGGCATGGACGAGGGCCATGATTCCGGCGGCACCACCGTTTACGGCGGCGAGATCGACGAGACTGCGGCCTGCGCTGCTGAGTGGTGGAGCCAGCCTCGCGAGTGCAATCGCCGACTCCGGTGAACGATTGAGTCGTGCGCCGAGGACGGACTGCCATGCGAGATGCATCTCTCGTTCAGTGCGCACCGAGGCAAGGGCGCTGGAGATGGCGCGATCCGGCAGTTGGGCGAGGGCATCGTCGAGTTCAGGGATGATTGAGAGGGACAATTCGGCTGGAAGGTCGTGAAACACGAATGCCATGGCCTCGTTGGGATTTGTGGTCAGCCACTGACGGAGATCGGCTGCGAGTTCTGCGGTCGGCAGTTCCGCGATTCTGCCGGTGGCGACGAGTTGGCGCAGCTTTGCGGGGATGGCGCGCTCTGAATCGATAGGGACCTGCTGTGGTGTGGTGGAGGGCGCGGTTGGTTCTGGGATGGACTGAATGGTGTCGCGCGCGGCTCCCTTGATGACGAGGTTTCGAGTGAGGAACCCGGATGCAAGACCTGCCAGGCAAATGATGGCGAGTTGAGTTGATCGTGGCATCAGTTGAGGGGCGGCGGTGTGTTGGCGTTCACTCTGGCCAGCGTTGCGCGATGGCCTCGGCGACGGCGTCCCGTTGTTGGGGTGGGGTGTTGGCGAGCACCTTGCGGGCGACCGCGAGCCCGGAGGGACGGGAGCTCATGCGTTCGGCCCACACGATGGCGGCCAGAGGGTCACCGTGGATCTCATCGACGAGAGTGGCGATGGCGGCGTCCGGCAGGGAGCCCCGCGGCAGCTTTGATAATGACTCGCTGGCGCCGACGACATCCACTTTCACCCAACTGCTCACGAGATGGTGCATGAAGGCCGACTTGGCCGATGGATCCTGGAATGCGGAGGCAGCTTCGAGAGCTGCAGTGGGATTGGCCTGATGGGACAGCATGGATTCGACGAGCCGTTCGGTCGCGGATTGCGCATCCGGGCCGGGGAGGGCTTCGATCGCGTTGATCGCGACAGAGACATCGGAGACAGTCGGGTTACTGGCATGAGCGAGGTGTTCGGAAAGATAGGATGCGCGCTCGTGAGCGGTGAGACCGGGGATGAGGTCCGGTGCCACTGCTGAACCTGCGCATGCTTTCAGGATCCAGTCGCGCCCGCTGCCAGTGTTGGGCAAGCATTGGAGAACGGCCTGGGGATCATGGGCGAGTGCCCGCTTTGCGAGGTGCATCAGGGCGTTGGAAGCGACCTTGGACAGACCGTCGGGGTTTGATGAAGCCGCCGCTGTGAGGGTGTGTGAGGCATCTGAAGGACTGAGGTCGCCAGCGGAAAGGAGGAAGATGAGGGAAGGGATGGCGGCGAGGGATGCCTGCCCGCCTGCTACCTCCTGAATGAGCGTGTCGCGCAACTCGGGATGCTCGTGGGCGTCGGGAGGAAAATTGGCGAAGATGCCAGCGCGGCAAACATCGGATATGTCGCTGTTGAGGAGCGAGAGGAACTGTTGTGGATCCGCGGAGCCGGCTTGTCCGGCGAGGTAGTAGGGCGTCTTCCCGTTTTCGAGGAAGTTCTCCGAATCCTTGACCATTGCGGCAAATGCGAGGGGAGCGACAATGGCGTCCAGTGCCTCTGGGTCTTTGTAT
The DNA here is from genome assembly GCA_027483175.1 of Verrucomicrobiaceae bacterium. Lineage (GTDB taxonomy): Bacteria > Verrucomicrobiota > Verrucomicrobiia > Verrucomicrobiales > V1-33 > V1-33. Next base: position 25,667 of record JAIXVE010000055.1, read on the forward strand.
CTTCGCTCCGGCCTGATGAGAGTCCAGTCCGATGAGTGCCGGGCTGATTCCTCGGGGAACAACTGGCGCATCCACGTTGCGAAGCGGGGTATATCATTTGGATCGTGGCGGAAGATTTTTTCTGCGAGGCGCAAGGCGGCCATGTGACGAAGGCGGTCGTCGGTGATGGCGGCGACGGCAGCCTGCTCTGCTTTCCAGCGGGATGATGACACGTTGTCCGAGCCCGATGCGGAGGGTGGATGCGCATCTGAGGAGATGGCGCGTGCGTCCGATGGAGACGTGGCGATGCGGATCAGCCAGCCGCCAATGAATGCGACAGTGAACAGAATCAGCGGGTAAGCCTGGGGAAGACGGTTGCGTTCGGCGTGCAATGGACTGGAACGTTGCTGAAGCATGGGGCTGAAGGGTGTCAGTTTCTGCCTGCTGAGTCGAGCCACGCTTTGTAGGCGGCCATCTCACCTTCGGCCAGAACGGTATTGGCCCACATGGCTGCGTCGGCGTCGCTGGCCTGTTTCCAGAGGTCGCTCTCTTTGAAGATCACTCCGGAGACTGCGTTTTTCCGATCGTCGACTTGCTTCAATTTCGCGCCAACGGTCAATCCGCTATCGCCACACTCTGAATGGCAGACGAGGAAGAGTTTTCGGTTCACTAGCAAAAAAATGATTGACGGGGGATCAGTCGGGAGGGGTGAGTTGCGAGGCGATGGATTCGAGTCCTGCGGATCGGAGGGCTTGTTGGAAGGCGGCGGTATCTTTGAATCGTTCGGCGAGGCGTTCAATGGTTTGGCTTGAGAGTTCGCGGGTATTGAGACGGGCGACGGCTTCGCGGACGACGGTCTCTCGCTGTTGCGGTGTCAGGGTTTGGCTGGGTGAACCGAAGGCGAGGTCGAGCAATCGTTCTGGCCATGCGTCAGCGAGGTGACGGTAGAGGGCTGATTCGGCGATTTCCCGGTCTTCGGGCGTTGCCTGTTCCAGGGCCCATTTCAGAGCGCCTGCGGGATCACCGGTGGCGGCTTTGTGGAAGGCGTCTGATTCGATGGGGACCGCATAGGCAGCTTTGGAGCGCAGCCCGTCGTCGGCCCATGGAATTGGGGCATGAGGATTGTCCCATTTGAAGGATTTTGTGGCGGCGGCTTCGGCCATGGAGCGAGCCAAACCTTGCGGGAGGCTCTGCAGGAGTGTGC
>JAIXVE010000123.1 GCA_027483175.1 Verrucomicrobiaceae bacterium
CCCCTCCATCCTGCTGGTTCTCCCGCCTCCCAGCCCTCGCCACCACCCTCGCCGCCCTCGCCTTCGCCATCTTCGCCCTCGCCACCGCCCTCTCACCTCTCGCGACAAAACTCCCCCAAAACTTCCATCCCGCCCGCTTCACCCTCCACCTCGCCACCCTCCTCACCACCGCCCTCGCCCTCCGATCCCTCACCCTCCACCTCACCTTCAAAATCTGGTCCAAAGCCCGCCGCCTCTGACCCCCCACCTCTCCCGACCAGCCTCTCCCAACCAGCCTTCACACTTCTCACTTCTCACTTCTCACTTCCAAAACAGGATTCCTCTAAGTTTCTGCGCAAATTCGGGGCTTGCCGCCTCCCCTCCCCGCAACCACACTCCACCTCCCTATGAGTCAGGAACATTTCCCGAATATCGGCAAGATCGCGTTCGAAGGCCCGAAATCCAAAAACGCCCTCGCCTTCCGCCACTACAATGCCGACGAAAAAGTCGGCAAGAAGACCATGAAGGAACACCTGCGCTTCGCAGTGGCCTACTGGCACGCCATGAAAAATACCCTCGCCGATCCCTTCGGCGCAGGCACCGCCATCCGCCCGTGGGACGACGGCAGCCGCTCGGTCGAAAACGCCAAACGCGTCGCCGACGCCTGCTTCGAATTCATGGGCAAACTCGGCGTCGAATTCTACTGCTTCCACGACCGCGACGTCGCCCCGGAAATGCCCACCCTCGCCGAAAGCAATGCCGCTCTCGACGCCGTCGCCGACCACCTCGCCAAGCTCCAGAAACAAACCGGCATCAAACTCCTCTGGGGCACCGCCTGCCTCTTCGCCCACCCACGCTACTGCCAGGGCGCTGCCACCTCACCTAACGCCGACGTCTTCGCCTACGCCGCCGCTCAGGTCAAAAAAGCCATGGACGTCACCAAACGCCTCGGCGGCACCGGCTACACGTTCTGGGGCGGCCGCGAAGGCTACGCCACTCTCCTCAATACCAACATGAAGCGGGAGGTCGAACACCTCGCCACCCTCCTCCACATGGCCGTCGACTATAAAAAGAAAATCGGCTTCAAAGGCCAGTTCTACATCGAACCAAAACCTCGCGAGCCATCCACCCACCAGTACGACAGCGACGCCGCCGCCTGTCTCAACTTCCTGCGCGAGTACGGGCTCCTCGAGCACTTCCAGCTCAACATCGAAACCAATCACGCCACCCTCGCAGGACACACCGTCCAGCACGAACTCGCCGTCTCCGCCGCCGCCAACGCCCTCGGCAGCATCGACGCCAATGCCGGTGACGAACTCATCGGCTGGGACACCGACCAGTTCCCAGTCAATATCTACATGACCACCCACATCATGGTCCAGGTCCTCAAAATGGGCGGCTTCAAAACCGGCGGCCTCAACTTCGACGCCAAGGTCCGCCGCGAAAGCTTCGAACCAGAAGACCTCTTCCACGCCCACATCGGCGGCATGGACGCCTTCGCCCGCGGCCTCAAAATCGCCCACCGCCTCCTCGAAAGCGGAGCCATCGAAGACTTCGTCAAAGCACGCTACCGCTCCTTCGACTCAGGCATCGGCAAAAAAATCGACCAGCGCAAAACCTCCTTCGACGAACTCGAAGCCCACGTCCTCAAACTCAAACAACAACCCATGGTCGCCAGCGGTCGTCAGGAAATGATCGAAAATATCCTCAACGACTTCATCGCCTGACCCCCACCCCGGGCCCTCCCCCCAACCAAACTCACCCAAGCCGGCAGCTGCCCCGCAGCTGCCGGCTTTTTTCATGCCCACCCTCCTCTCCCCTAGCCACCACCACCATCCCCAACCACAAAACCATCACCACAAACCAGAATCCCTGCGTCCCTCACCATCAATTGCATCCTCACAACTCACACCTTAACCACACCACCAATCCTCGCCACCCGATAATCATCACACACCCACACATCTTCTCATTAAACTCCTGTCATATTCCGTGATGCATTTGTCCAATGCTATTATTCCTTGCGTCAAGTCAATGGCCACGATAACGTCAATCCAAAAGACCCGTCTTAACTCCCATCGCCACCCCCTAGGAGAGCCTTAAGACCACTCCATCACCGCGCACATATCTCCCCCAATGGTGAAATACCTGAAAAGCCGCCACATCTCAAGAGATAGCATTCGGTGGTCCATCAAAGTGACCAAAGAACGACTCATTCGGGGCGGGTGCCTTCATCGCATGTTGGTTCTTGGACACCCAATCCCCTGGTTTTCGTCGCTATCTCAGATGTCCGGCCACGCAAGGATAAAATTCGTCGCTGACGCCGCCGCGACTTTCGATCTCGCTATCTGCTACGACCATGCTGACGTTCGTGCCCGGCCTGCATTCTTGAACAGCATTCCGCCACAAGTCCCAGTGATCAATCGCCGATTGAAAGATATTCGCAAGTCGACCGTCCAGAAGGCGTTCTCCCACTGCTTCGGCTATGCGCTTGAGGTCGACCCCTTATCCTACGCTGGGCCAATTGTCTGCAAAAGTGAAGCGAACTATGCGCACGACGGGCGCGTCTTAGTCGGGCCATTGAGTAGTGACGATACCCGCGAGGATTGTGTTTATCAGAAACTGATCAACTCGGAGATCAACGAAAACGAAGTGATGGACCATCGAGTGGTTATCACGGGATCGGTGATTCCGCTCGTCTATCTGAAATACCGCCCCAAAGCGAGTCGGTTCGCCAGTTCGAACAATTGGGTGGAGATGGTCGAAACATCTGAGGTGTTCAGCGACTCAGAGCAAAAGCAGATCATGGCATTTGCGCAGCACGTAGGCCTCGATTACGGAGAGATAGATGTCATGCGCGATTGCAGGGACGAACGCATCTATATTGTCGACATTACCGGCACCCCCGGTGTAGTTCCAAAAGATTTGCGCCCGGATCATGTGGACTGCGCCCTGGAACGGATGGCGTGGGGCCTGCGCTTTCGACTGATCGAACGCCTGCTTCAGGGCAAATCCAGTTGGTCTTACCCATTCTTGATGAGCTGAGGAGCTTTCCGATCTGCTGTTCAACGAAGTGGCGACATCCCGACAGCTCTTCTTGTCCCGGACCGAAGTGAGCGTGTTTCAGGCAAAGTCAACGGGCCCACAGGATCTTCGTTCTGGTGGTGGGTAGTCCTCGCCAACAAAGCTGCCATCAGATTCCACGTGGCAGGAACTGCTACACCCAGCAATAACTGTCGTTTCAACCTAAAGAGGAAAATGAATCACTGGCCGAAACGGCGCAAGTGACACAGATTGAGCGTCATGAGCACGCCGGAGGCCTCGATTTCGCCTCACCCTGCGGGTGAGCCAGAATCACCCCCCG
>JAIXVE010000128.1 GCA_027483175.1 Verrucomicrobiaceae bacterium
CCCAAACCCGCCGCGCCCACCCCGGCCCCAGCACCCGCGGAAACCCCCGCGGAAACCCCGGCAGCCATCACCCCGCCCGACCCCTCCGCTCAGCCTTCCCCATCCGACATCTACACCCCGGATCCCTCGGCACCTCCCACCGATCCTCCCAACACCCCGGATCCAGCCCCGATTCCGCCAGTCATCGAAGACGCCCCCAGCCCAACCCCGGCACCATCCTCCCCTCCACGCGCCATCCCCGTGCCGGAACGGAACTGACCCGCCCAGCTCCTCGCCGCGCTTCCCCCGGCACCGCTCCCTCCCGCTGCCGCCATGCCTCCCTCCCTCCCCTGCGATCCCGCTCAACTCGACGAGTTCCTCTCCCGTCCCACCGACGGGGTCATCGAAACACTCCAGCGCCACCAAGGCGACATCCTCATCGCCGGAGCCGGTGGCAAAATGGGCGGCACGCTCTCCCTCATGCTCGCCCGCGCCGCCACCGCCGCAGGCACGCCGCCACGAAAAATCTTCGCCGTCTCCCGCTTCTCCAACCCCACCAGTCGCGCCCTCCTCGAAAACCACGGCATCACCACGCTCTCCGCCGACCTCATCGACCGCCCCGCCGTCGCCGCCCTCCCCGACGCCCCCCTCGTCTTCTTCATGGCCGGTCAGAAATTCGGCACCGCCCACCAACCGGAACTCACATGGGCCATGAACACCGTCGTCCCAGCCATCGCCGCAGAACGCTGGCAGAATTCCCGAATCGTCGCCTTCTCCACCGGCTGCGTCTACTCCATGGTCCCGCCCGATTCCGGCGGCTCCACCGAAGACTCACCCACTAATCCCCCCGGCGAATACGCCCACTCCTGTCTCGGCCGCGAAGGGGTCTTCCGCTTCTTCTCCAACCGATTCAATACCCCCACCGCGCTCGTCCGTCTCAACTACTCGGTCGAATGCCGCTACGGGGTCCTCACCGACATCGCCCGCCGCATCCTCGACGGCCAACCCGTCGACGTCTCCTCCGGCTGGGTCAACGTCATCTGGCAACGCGACGCCTGCGCCCACGCCATCCAGTGCCTAGACGCCGCCGCCTCCCCAGCCGTCCCCGTCAACATCACCGGCCAGCACACACTCCCAGTCCGCGAACTCGCCGCCGCCCTCGCCCAGCGTCTCGGCCGCTCGGTCCACTTCACAGGCTCGGAACACCCCACCGCGTGGCTCAACAACGCCAGCCGCAGCCACGCCCGCTTCGGCCCGCCACCCACCCCTCTCGCCGACATGCTCGACTGGACCGCCGCATGGCTCCTCCACGGCGCCCCCACCCTCGGCAAACCCACCCATTTCGAAGCCGCCGACGGCAAATTCTGACTCCACCCTCACAACTCCCAACCCGCCCCACACCATGTTCGAACCCGGCGAAAAAGTCGTCTGCGTGGACGATCGCATCCACCCCGAAGTCGCTTGTCTCTACTCCGCCCTCCCCAAAAAGGGCGACACCTACACGGTCCGCGAATGCGAACCCGGTCGCGCCAAATGGGTCAGCGCCCAGAAAGGCTGGGACTCCGTCGACATGAAGGTCCTCCTCGTCGAACTCGTCAACCCAGTCGACCCCTCCACGCTCCTCGGCTGCCCCTCCGAACTCGGCTTCGCCGCACGTCGCTTCGTCCCCCTCGAGGAATTCACTCAGACCGAGGAAGTCGAAAACGAGAACCTCATCCCCGCAGGCGCAGAACGTTAGGAACAACGCCCGCGCCCGTACCCCCCTGGGAGCTTCTCCCCGCCCACCCTCACAGAATCACCCCGGCCCGCACGTCGCGCGCCGCGGGTACTTTGCGCAGCCACATCTCCGCCGCCGCCGCCACCGCATCCACCTGCTCCGCCGCCGCCCCAGTCCGTGCCGCCCCGGCCTCGAACAATTCCTGCAACCGCTCCCGCGTCAGCCCCAATCGACCATCCCCCGCCACCCGGTCCAGCAAATCATTCTCCGTCACCCCACCCCCGCGCAGATCCCGCGCCGCCGCCACCGCATGCTCCTTGATCGCCTCATGCGCGGTCTCCCGCCCCACCCCGTTCCGCACCGCTTCCATCAGAATCGTCGTCGTCAGCAGAAACGGCAGATACCGCGCCGTCTCCCGCCCCACCACCGCAGGATACACTTCCATCTGCCCCAGAATCACCAGCGTCGTCTCCAGTAACCCATCCATCGCAAAAAAACTGTCAGGCAGCACCACCCGCCGCACCACCGAACACGACACATCCCCTTCATTCCACTGATCCCCCGCCAGCCCCGCCGCCATCGTCACATGTCCCTTCAGAATCGCATGCAACCCGTTGATCCGCTCGCACGACCGACTGTTCATCTTGTGCGGCATCGCACTCGACCCAGTCTGCCCAGGCGCAAACCCCTCACTCGCCAGTTCATGACCAGCCATCAACCTCAAGGTCTTCGCCAGTGACGACGGCCCGCTCGCCGCATCGCACAACGCACTCACCACCCGGAAATCCAGACTCCTTGGATACACCTGCCCCACCGCACGGAACGACGCCGGCAACCCCAGATGCTTCACCATCTCCTCCTCCAGCCGCGCCACTTTCTCAGCATCCCCCTCAAACAGATTCAACTGGTCCAGCTGGGTCCCCGTCGCCCCCTTGATCCCGCGCACCGGATACGTCGCCAGCAGATGCTCCAGCACCGTCAGCCCCCCTAGCAATTCCTCCCCGAACATCGCCAGGCGCTTCCCGAACGTCGTCGTCTGCGCCGCCACATTGTGCGTCCGCGCCGTCAGAATCAGATCCCGCGTCTCCACCGCCCGACCACTCAACGCCGCCAGCACCGCCACCGCCTTCTCCAGAATCACCTGCAAAGACCGGTAAACCTGCAGCTGCTCCACGTTCTCCGTCAGATCCCGACTCGTCATCCCCTTGTGAATCTGCTCGTGCCCCGCCAGCTCGCAGAACTCATCAATCCTCGCCTTCACATCATGCCGCGTCACCCGCTCCCGCTCCATGATCCTCCCCACGTTGATCTCCCCCTTCACCCGCTCGTAATCCGCAATCGCCTCCGCAGGAATCTCCAACCCCAGCGCCCGCTGCGCCTTCATCACCGCAATCCACAACTCACGCTCCAGCAGAATCTTCCCCTCCGGTGACCAGATCGCTGTCATGGACGGGGTGGCGTAGCGCTCGGCAAGGACGTTCGGAATCATGTGGCTGCTCAATTTTTCAGGTTCTCCCCTCCGCCCTAATCAGGCATCCGCTCCCGGTCAATCGCCCTCACCCGTCTCCTCACCCGAATCTCCTCCACCCACCCGGTGCCCGTCCGCATACCGCTCCCCAGGCCCCACCTCCACCGGCACCGCCTCGCACACCTGCCGCCATCCCGGAAAATTCCACTTGTTAGGAAAATCGCGGCACTGCTGCGGCTTCACTGCATTGATCACACACCCGCCCCCCTCCAGAAAAATGCACGAGTGATCCTCCCTATCAATAATCGACAGCCCCAGCCGGTCCGCCCGCAGCCTCGTGTACCCATCCACAAACGCCTGCTCCTCCATCCCCAGATACCCCGCAATCGCCGTGATCTCCGCCGCACTCACCTTCACATCCCCAACCCACCGGCAGCAGTTCGTGCAGCGCTGGCATTGCCAGTAAATATGTCCCTTCGGCGGCGTGCTCATCTCCCCCACACCATTGCTGTCCTCCCCCTCACCGCAAGCACGTCCCTCGCCTCACCCTCCCGCCGCCACCCGCCCCAGAAACGCCATCGTCTCCCTCCGGAACGACTCCATCGTCCCCGCCGCACCCAACCCGTGCCCCTCCTTCGCCCACTCCACATACCGACACTCCCTCCCAGCCTTTCTCAGCGCCGCCTCCAGCAGCCTCCCCTGCTCCACAGGCACAATCGGATCCAATGCCCCGTGAAACACCAGAAACGGCACCGTCTTCCCGTCAATCCGCCTCACCGGCGACGCCGCCTCCTTGCCCGCCGCACGCTCCGCCTCGCTCTTCCCGCGCCCGATGAAATCCTCCACCACATCCTGCACGCTAACAGGCCCAAGCCGCAGCGCCGAAAAATCCCGCGTCAGATCCGATGGCCCGAACAGATCAATCACCGCATTCACCCGGCTCGAATACCTCCCCAGCGGCACCGCACCCTCCTCCTGTCTCGTCTCACACATCCCTAACAATGCCGCCAGATGCCCGCCCGCCGAGGCCCCCAGCGCCGTGATCCTCTCAGGATCAATCGACAACCCCTCAGCATTCGCCCGCAGCCACCGCACCGCACGCTGCACATCCACAAACGCCGCCGGCCAAACGTTCCCCGGTGCCTTCTCAGGATCAAACAACCGGTAACTCACCGCCACCGCCGTATACCCCGCCGCCGCAAGCTCCTCCGCAAACGCCCCCATGTCCCCGCGCTTCCCGCCGCGCCACGCCCCGCCGTGAATGCACAGCACCACCGGCCGCCGACCCGGCTGCGGCGCCCGCCAGATGTCCAGCCCCAACCGCTCGCCCCCAGCCGTGCTGTAAATCACCCCTCGCTGCGTCGGCCCGCCCTCCACATTCGCCACCCGCAACCCAGCCGCCCCAGCCAGCATCCCCAACCACGCACGCCGCCTCACCGCCCACCCCCTCCCGGCACACTCCCCGCCGCCGGCACCGGCACTTCCTCCAGCTGCGTGATCACCACCGGCTTACCTAACTTCGTGTACACCAGCTCCGCCAGCGCCGGCACGTTCCCGAAACTCAGCACCACCACCGCCCGACGGATCACCGGCCCCGACTTCGACATCAGCACCCAGTAATCCAACGGCGCTTCCGGGGTCGCCTCCCGGCTCCGCACCCGCACCAATCGCTCCCCATTGACCACCTCCTCTCCCTCCACCGTGAACTCATGCTGCGCAGTCACCTTGAACCCCGGATCCACCGGCGATGTCAGGGTCCGCAGCAACCCCGCCGCCGTCTCGCGATCCCCATCCTCCACCCACGTCTTCCCTTCATCCCCGGACACCCAGAACCCCTGCTTCCCAGCCAGCCGCTGCTGCTTCGTCCCGTCAAAACCAGTCAGCTTCACCTCCGCCGCCTCCAAGGTCATCGCCGCCTCCATCCACGCCGTCTTCTCCCCAGCCCGGAACTCCGCCTTCACCTCGTACGACTTCAACCCCGCCATGTTCGCAAACGCCTTGTCCAGCAGCTCCCGCGCACTCCCCGCCAGCACCCGATCCTTCTCCTGCGTCCGCAAATGCAGCGCCACATCCGACACCATCGTCTGCACTAACTCATAAACCCGCGCCGCCGGCTCCTTATCCACCACAGCCTTCACCACCGGCTGCCACAACCCGGCCGGCAACCCCGACTTCGCCCCGTCCGCCCCGATCACCGCCCCTAACCGCGCCACCAGTTCCTCCCCGGGCTTGTACGCAATCAGCAGCGCAAAACTCGTCAGCACCATCCGCGCCTCCCGCCTCCCGCCCGCATCACCTAACTTCTCCAGCAGCGGATTGATCCCGTCCATCAGATACTCCACCACCGCCGCCCCCGCCTTGTCCCGCTGCTCCGGCCCGGGATCCCCAGGCAACGGCGGCAGCACCAGCTTCATCCCCGTCGCAATCGCCTCCGCCTCCAGCACGTACGGCCGCCACTGCGCCTCCGGCAACTCCCGCAGCCGCAGCATCACCGCATGCCCGATGTCCGCCGCCAGCTCCACCGCCCCCTCCTTCCCCACAGGCAGCTCCTCCCGCCGCAATCCCAGAATCCTCGGCCCGTCCCCGTCCTTCAAAGGCTCATGCACCACAAGATACTCACGCTGCGCCCGCCGCTCATACCTCGAAAACCACCGCAAGGTCACATAACTCCCGGGCCTCTCCGGCGACCCGTTCAAATCCACCAGGCTCCGGTCCTCCAGCAGCAACGCCGACTTCAACCGCCCTAACTCCGCCGTCTGCCCCTTCAGCGTCGCCACCACATCACCCTCCGCATGCCGCTCAAACGCCTGATAACCCCACCGCTTCATCCCCAACCCGTAATCCCCAGCCTCCACAGCCTTCATCCACTCCCGACCCACCGCCACCGCCCCCTTCAACACCCGCTCCTGATCCGCCGCCGCCTTCTCCATCGCCTTCTGCATCTCCGCCTTCTCCGCTGCCTTCTCCGCCTCCGTCTTCACCTTCGGCTTCGCCCCCGCCTCCCCCGGCGCACCCGCCGTCTGCCCATACCCAGCCGTCGCCGCAGCACCCCACACCGCCACCATCGCCACTCCTGTGATCAGTCGTCTCATCATATTCCCCCCACCATGCCACACCTCATCACCACGGAAAAGCCATTCTTCACCCCTCCACCCACGCACACGAATCGCCGTCGCCTCCTCCCCAAGCCTCCTCCATCTTCCCCCACCATGGACTCTCCCTCCACCCCCACCTGCGCCATCACCGGCAAACCCCTCTCCCCGGACGACGCCGTCCCCTGCGCCGGTCTCCGACCCTCCCTCCTCCGCTTCATCCAGAAACGCTTCCCCTCCATCACCCCCGAATCCCTCGTCGCCGCCGACGCCCTCCCAGACCTCAAAGCCGACTACGTCGAAGAATCCCTCGCCGACGAAATCGGCGAAATCACCCACCTCGAACGCGCCGTCATCCGCAGTCTCGAAGAACACGAGATCATCTCCGAACCCCCGGAAGACGCCGCCGCCCTCGCCGCCCGCACGTTCGGCGAACGCCTCGCCGACCACTTCGCCTCCTTCGGCGGCAGCTGGACGTTCATCCTCTCCTTCGGCGCGTTCCTCGCCCTCTGGATCTTCCTCAATACCGCCATCTGGCGCAACCACCCGCCTGACCCCTACCCCTACATCCTCCTCAACCTCCTCCTCTCCTGCCTCGCCGCACTCCAGGCTCCCGTCATCATGATGAGCCAGCGCCGCCAGGAATCCCGCGACCGCAACCGCGCCGAACAGGACTACCGCATCAACCTCAAAGCCGAACTCGAAATCCGCCACCTCCACGAAAAACTCGACCACCTCCTCTACCACCACAGTCAGCGTCTCCTCGAAATCCAAACCATCCAGACCGACCTCCTCCGCCAACTCCTCGACGCACGCCGCTTGCACGATCGCATCCCCGCGCCTGATATAAAACCATGACTCCCGACCAGAAGGATTCCGCCACCTCCATCATCTTCGGCTCCCGCGACTCCAAAGCCGCCATCGAATCAGGTGCCGCCTTCGCCCCGAAATTCGACGCCGATGGCCTCATCACCGCCGTCGCCGTCGACGCCGTCACCGGCACCGTCCTCATGGTCGCCTTCATGAACGAGGAATCCCTCCGCCTCACCCTCTCCCTCGGCGAAGCCGTCTACTTCAGCCGCAGCCGCCAGCGGCTCTGGCACAAAGGCGAAGAAAGCGGCCACGTCCAGAAAATCGTCGAAATCCTCACCGATTGCGACCAGGACGCTCTCGTCCTCCGCGTCGATCAGAAGGGCCCCGGTGCCTGCCACACCGGCTACCGCTCCTGCTTCTTCCGCAGCGTCTCCGTCTCCGATAACCGCGAAGCCGCCCTCAAAACCATCTACCCGGCCAAGGAATACGACCCCGCCGCCGTCTACAAGGCCTGACAGATCCTTCTCTCAAGCACAGCCGCCAAACTGGCACAGGCGTCCCGCCTGTGACCCTCAATGCAATTGTCTCCACGCAAGCCAAACTGGCACAGGCGTCCCGCCTGTGACCCTCAATGCCAAAGCCCATCCCTCCCCACACGCCCCCGTCCCGTAGGGACGACCTATCAATAACCGGGGGTACCGCGAGCCTCTCGCGGTACCCCCGGTCACCAACAACATACCACAGGACCCCGTAGGGGTCCCCCTCCACCCGCCTCACGAAACCCGGTGGCGCGCCGCAAACGCCTTGATCCTCCCTAGCGCCGTCGCCAGGTTCTGATCGTCCGTCGCATAACAGCACCGCACAAATCCCTCACCAGCCGTCCCGAACGCTGTTCCAGGCACCACCGCCACTTTCTCCTCCTCCAGCAGCCGCTGCGCAAACTCCCGGCTGCTCAACCCCGTGCTCCGAATCTCCGGAAACGCATAAAACGCTCCCCCCGGCTGAAAACAACTCAGCCCCGCCGCATTCAGCTCGGAAACCACAAGGTTCCTCCGGTGCCAGTACGCCTTCCGCATCTTCTCCACCGGCCCAGCCCCGTTCTCCAGAGCCTCCACTGCCGCAATCTGCGCCGTGATCGGCGCACACAGCATCGAATACTGATGCACCTTCATCATCGCTTCCGTCAGCTCCGGCGGACTGCACGCATACCCTAGCCGGAACCCCGTCATCGCAAACGCCTTCGAAAACCCGTGCATCAGAATCGTCCGCTCCTTCATCCCCGGCAGCGCCGCAATGCTGTGATGCTCCCGGTCATCATACAGCAGCTCACTGTAGATCTCATCCGTGATCACAATCAGATCATGCTGCTTCGCCAGATCCGCAATCCCCTCCAGTTCCGCCTTCGGCTGCACCCCGCCCGTCGGATTCGTCGGGAAATTCAGCATGATGATCTTCGTCTTCGGCGTGATCGCCTTCTCCACATCCGAAGCCCGCAGCGCAAAATCATCCTCAATCTTCGTCTCCACCGTCACCGGCGTCCCGTACGCCATGTAAATGCTCGGATTGTAGCTAACGTAACACGGCTCGTGATAAATCACCTCCTCACCAGGATTCAGCAGCGCCCGAAACGCCAGATCCAGCGCCTCGCTCACCCCCACCGTCACCAGCACCTCCGTTGTCGGCTGATACTGCACGTGAAACTTCGCCGCCACATACTTCGCAATGCTCTTCCGCAACTCCAGCAGCCCGAGATTGCTCGTGTACGAGGTCTGCCCCTTCTCCAGCGAAAAAATCGCCGCCTCGCGAATGTGCCAGGGCGAACAGAAATCCGGCTCGCCCACGCCCAGCGAGATCACATCGCCAGCCGCTAGCACAAGTTCAAAAAACTCCCGAATGCCCGAGCGCGGCACCGCCTGCACGCGCGCTGATATCTTGTCTGACAAGCTCATGAAAATTTAGTCTGGGGGGGAAGAAACTTCACGGCCTCTCACGGCGACACCGGCAGCCGCCCGCCGGTCGACGACGCATGCGACAGAAACCCGTTCTGCTTGTAAACCTTCAGCTGGAAATGCGTCGCCGTACTCAGCACGCCCTCCAGCGAACTCAGCTTCTCCGACACAAACCTCGCCACGTCCCGCAGATCACTCCCCTGCACCACCACCGCCAGATCATGCCCGCCTGACATCAGCCAGCAGCTCACCACTTGGTCAAACCGCGCAATCCGCTCCGCAATCCGGTCAAACCCACCCCCGCGCTCGGGCGTCACCTTCACCTCAATCAGCGCCAGCACCCCAGTGTCATTCGCCTTCTCAGGATCCAGCACCGCCTGATACCCCAGAATCGTCCCGTCACGCTCCTTCGCCGCAATCTCCACAGCCACTTCCTCCGCCGTCCGGTTCAATTGCGCACCCAGTTGCTCCGCACTCAGGCGGGCATCCTGCTGAAGTAATTCAAGTAGCGGATCCATGTCAGCTTGTCGTGGTATGTTGCTCAACCCCCATTCACCGCATCGGCAGTCATGGGGGAATCTGCCCATAACCGCCCGTCTCCCCAGCGCAACCGCTCTCGCCACTTCCTCTCCCCCCCACTCACCGCCCACCCAGCAGCCGGTCAAACTTCTTCGACCGGTTCGCATACGCCGGATACTCACCCTCCCGCGCCCCCACCGGCAGATACCTCCAGTGCTTGTACATCCACATCCAGCACTCCGGATGCTCCCGAAACACCGGCTCAAACACATCCCAGCAACGCTGCGCCACCACCTGATAATCCTCATCCGCCCCCACCAGAAACGGCTCGAAAAACCGCAACCGCCACCGCCCATCCTTCCCCGGTATCGCCAGCGCCGGCACCAGCGGCTTCCCCGTCCGCGCCGCCAGCGCACAATGCAGCACACTGATGCTCACCCACCGCCCAAACATCCTCACCGGCACCGCCGCCTGGTCCGGCGGCACATTCAAATCCACCAGCGCCGCCGCACACCCACCCCGCTTCAAATGCTTGAACAGCTTCAGCATCGCCCCCTCCTGCGGAATGATCGTCTGCCGCCCGTTCTGCGACCGCAACTCCCGGAACAATTCCGTTAGCGGCGGATTCTTGAAATCCTGCGCAATGATCATGCACGGGCTCGACCGCAAGGCCCGCCCCAGCGACAACCACTCGAAATTCCCGAAGTGCGCCGTCGCAAACACACACTCGCCCTCCAGACACGCCCGCTCCGCCTCCGGCGTGTCCCACTCAAACTCAAACCACCGGTCAAATCCCTCCTCCGTCAGCCGCGGACTCCAGAAAAATTCCGCAAACGTCACCGCAAACCGCCGGTAACACCGCCGCAGCAGTCTCCCGCGCTCCCGCTCCCCCATCGCCTCCCCATACACCACCTCCAGATTCATCCGCCCAGCCGCCCGCCCGCGACCATCCACCAACCACGCCAGGGTCCCCAGCATCCCAGCCCCCATCCGCACCAGCCCTAACGGCAATCGTGGAATCACCGCCACCGCCACCCGCAGCACCGCATGCTCCAGCGCAAACCGCAGTCTCAACAGCCTCCCCGGCCCTTCCCCCGCCCCCTTCATGGCTTCTTGCTCACCGGATCAATCGGATTCTCCTTCTCCCCGCCACCCTCCGGCACCGCCGTCTCCGCCGCCGCACCCTCCGAACCTTCCCCTCCCTCAGGCACCACCACCGGCACCGCCAGCTTCGCCTTCAACCGGTCTTCCCAATGGTGCAGCTTCGCAGGATCACCACCCAGCTTCCCTAGCAACTCACTGCACTTCGCATGCCACTCTTCATAATCCGGCTGCCGCGGCTTCTCCGCACTCCCCGGAAAAATCAGATACGTCACCTTCAGATCACTCACCGGACGATTGTACGGCCCAGCCTTCGGATCAATCTCCCGCGCGATCCGCAGGCTCGCCTCACCGCACTTCTCCGACGGCCCGTAATCCCCCACAATCGCCGGCAGCATCTTCTCCCCGCAGATCACCACCGCATAATCCCCGATCGACGGGGTGTAAGCACTCGATCCCTTGAAGCTCCGGAACGATAGCGGAATCACCACAAACGGATCCTCCTGCGCGATCAGATACGACCGCTTCTTCAAATCCCCAATCCGCGTCGGCAACTCCGCGATCCGCGCCTGCATCGTCTTCTTCTCCGCACTCCCCGCCCCGCCCACCTTCGCCTTCAGTTCCGCAAGCTCCGCCTCCAGTCGCGGCACTAGCGGATTCACCTTGTCCGTCACCTTCGCCCACCCGTAACTCGTGCTCGGCTGAAAATGCTGGCTCTTGTAAAGATAGTCATCAAACGACTCCATCCGGTCGCCGTCACTCCCGTCACTCACCACATCCATCTCCCCCTGCAGCCACAACGCCTTCTGCTTTCCCTCCGCTCCCTCCAGCTCCAGCGCCGTCTCCAGATCATAAAAGTTATGCCGGCTCAGCAACCGATCCAGTCGCAGGATGTTCGTCTTCACCGCCGCCTGCTTCACCGCATACGCATGATGATAGAACCCTGACACTTTCCCGCGCTTCAGCAGATCCCTCAATCCCGGAAAAAATCCCGGCAGCGCCGGATTGATCCCGCACAACTCCTCATACGTCCTCGCCGCCTCCGGCACCCGCACCTTCACCGTCACCTCCACCTGATAACTGTCCGCACTCCCCCGCTCAGTCGTCGCCCGCTTCCCCTTCTCCGGCTCAATCTTCGACACCACCTTCACCCCGGAAAACATCGTCGCCGCATCCTTCTGCGAACTCAATGACGGGCCCTCCGGCAACGCCGGCGGCGGGGTCGGCACCGGCACCTCCACCCGCTTCTCCACAATCTTCTCCACCACCTCCCGCTTCACCACCACCCGCTCCGTCCTCATCCGATCCACCAACCGCACCACCCCGCGCTTCACCGACGGCACCAGCAGCGCCCCCCCACCCACCGCCAACGCCACCACCAGCGGCACAATCCACCGCGGCCGCTTCGGCGGTTCACTTCCCCAGGGTTGCAACAGGCTGCCAGGAGGACTCATCACATTCAACGGTTAAGATACCCAGCCACCCCCGCCGCCACCCCCAGCACCGACAGCACCGCCATAATCCCCGCAGGATACCACGCCTTCGTCTTCAGAAACACCGGCAGAAACCGACCCATCAGCAACCCGGACACCACCGCCCCAACCACATACCCCACCGGCGGATTCTTCAGCGCCATCATCCCAGCCACCACCAGCAGCACCCCACTCACCCCCCCCGCAAACAACGACACCCGGCTCTTCGCCTTCACAAATGCCAGAATGCCCAGCACAAGGCTCACCAGCCCGAAAAAAACAAAGTAATCAGAGTATCTCACAGCAGTTCTATAGTCAGGGTTGATCCGCAGCCTTACGCGGCCGCCGCCACAAGATGGCACGAAGCACCACCCGTGGCAATGCATTGAATACCCACGCCGCCACCGTCGGCACCACCCCCGGATACACCACCGCCCGACCCCGCACCAGCGCCTCCAGCCCCAGCCGCACCACCTTTTCCTTGTCCACATACGACCATTTGGGCTGCCCAAGGCTCTCACTCCCACGCCGCGCCACTCCCCCGAAGCCCGTCGCCACCGGCCCCGGAGCCAGCACACTCACAAAAATCCCCCGACCCCGCAGTTCTATCCGCAACGCCTCGCTCAACCGCGTCACATACGCCTTCGTCGCCGCATACACCCCGAAATCAGGAATCGGCAACTCCCCAGCCAGCGAACTCACATTCAGCATCCCAGACGGCCCAGCCGTCTCCAGATCCGCCACAAACACATGCGCCAGATGCGTCAGCGCCACCATGTTCACCTCCATCACCGCCGCCAATCGGTGCCACGCCCCCGTCGCAAACTCCCCGTAATCCCCCAGCCCCGCATTGTTCACCAGCAGGTTCACCCGGAACCCCAGCGACGCCAGATGCCCAGGCAATCGCTCCCGACTCCCCGCATCCGCCAGATCACACACCACCACCGCCACCCGCAACGCCGGTCGATCCCGCCGCAGGCTCTCCGCCAGTTCATTCATCTCCGCCTCCCGCCGCGCCACCAGCACAAGCGCCGCCGCATGCGGTGCCAGTTGCCTCGCAAACTCCGCCCCAAGCCCGGAACTCGCCCCGGTAATCACCGCGGTCACCCCGCTCAACCGAAACCGCGCCCGCTTCCCGGGCATCAGATCCGTTCCTCCGTCTCCGCCTTCAGAATGTCCTCCACCGTCTCCCGCCGCGAAATCTGCGTCACACTCCCGTCAGGCTCCAGCCACAACTGCGGCGCTCGCCCGATCGAATTGTAATTGCTGCTCATCGCATACCCGTACGCCCCCGCATCCCGAATCGCCAGCAGATCCCCAGCCGCCAGCTTCGGCAACTCCCGCGGCTGAATCAGCTCCGCATCGTCCCGCGTGAACACATCCCCACTCTCACACAACGGCCCAGCCACCACCACCGCCTCCGTCTCCCCGCCACCCTCGCGACCCACCACACTGATCCCGTGCCACGACCCGTACATCGCCGGCCTAACCAGATCCACAAAACCCGCATCCACCATCGCAAACACCGCCCCTGCCCCCTTCTCGTTCGTCTGCGTCCGCTTCACATCCGTCACCCGCGTCACCAAGGTGCACGTCGGTGCCACATAATACCGCCCAGGCTCAATCTCCACACGCACCTCGCGACCCGCCGCCTCACTCAATCTCGCCTGCGCCTGCCCAAACAATTCCTTCAACCGACCCAGCGGCACCTTCGCCCCCGCATCCCGGTAATTGTGCGGAATCCCCCCGCCAAGGCTCACCGCCTCCAACCCCGGAAACAACGGCACCATCCCCGCAAACAACTCCGCCAGCCGCCCCAGATTCTCCAGCAGTTCCTCAAACTGCGGCCCGCTCCCAATGTGCGCATGCAGCATCACCACCGTCATCCCAGCCGCCGCCGCACGCTCCGCCGCCTCCCCAGCATCCTCATGCCAGATCCCATGCTTCGAACTCGGCCCGCCCGTGTCACACGAATTCACATGCCCATGCCCAAACCCCGGATTGATCCGCAAAGACACTTTCCCCCGATACCCCGCCCGCGCCAGCTCATCAATCATCCCCGGCGACCCGATGTTCGGCAGCACCCCATGCTCCAGCACCACCTCCAGCGCATTGTCCCGGAACACATCCGCCGTAAAACAAATCACCGGCGGCTCCATCCCAGCCGCATGACCCGCATGCAGCGCCCGCAGCACTTCATTCCCGGACACCGCATCAATCCAGATCCCCGCACCCGCCATCTCCCTCAACACCTTCGTCGCCGGACACGCCTTCATCGCAAACCGCGCCTGCACCCCCGGCAAATCCGTCAGCTCCCGAATCTCCCCAATCCGCTCCCGCAGCAATCCCGCATCATATATCCAGAATGGCGTACCAACCGTCTCGGCAAGGCGTTGCAGCAGGGCAGGATCGTGTGACTTCATGGTTTGTCTCGTGGCTGAAAAATGGCCCGCACGATGAACGCCCGCCGCGCCCGCGCAAGTCCAGCCTTCATTACCCCGCCAACCAGTTGGCTCCCACCTCCACCCTGTGCCATCATCCCCCCGTTCCCCGGAAACCCATTCCCGCCCAGCCCAGCTCCCATGAACTTCACAAGCAAATTCCTCGCCATCTCCGCCGAAAGCTGGGTCCGCTACGCCCTCACCGCTGGCATCGCATGGCTCCTCGCCTCCGTCCTCTTCAAAAAACGCTGGCAACACCGCAAAATCATCCCCCGCGACCCTCTCCCCTCCGACCTCCGCCGCGAAATCTTCTGGTCCTCCATCACCGCCCTCATCTACGGCATCGTCGGCACCACCACCATCCTCATCGGCAAGGACGGCACATGGAAACTCTACCGCCGCATCGACGACCACGGCTGGCTCTGGTTCGCCACCAGCATCGTCCTCGCCATTTTCATCCACGACACATGGTTCTACTGGACCCACCGCCTCATGCACCACCGCTGGCTCTTCAAATGGGTCCACCGCATCCACCACCAGAGCACCAACCCAAGCCCATGGGCCGCCTACTCCTTCAGCCCACTCGAAGCCGCCACCCAGGCCCTAATCTTCCCCATCCTCACCTTCTCCATCCCCATGCACCCGATCGCCTACGCCGTCTTCATGACATGGCAGATCGTCAATAACGTCATCGGCCACACCGGCTACGAATACTTCCCCCACCGCCTCATGAACTCATGGCTCGGCAAATTCCTCAACACCCCCACCAACCACATCCAGCACCACGAAAAACCCCGCGGCAACTTCGGCCTCTACTTCAATTACTGGGACCGTCTCATGCGCACCAACCACCCAGACTACGAACAACGCTTCCGCTCCGTCACCTCCCGCCCCAAATCCCCACCCTGACAACTCACACCACGCCACCACTTGCTCCAAAGGAGCAACCCATACCAGCCTGGGGCATCGCCCTCTCCCCCCCACCGCCCCACTTCCCACGCGCCAACGGCGCAACTCCGTACCAGCCTGGGGCATCGTCCTCTCCCCCCACCACCCCACTTCCCACGCGCCAACGGCGCAACTCCATACCAGCCTGGGGCATCGCCCCAGGTGAACCATAACAAAATATTCTCAAGCCCTGAAAGGGCGCCACACCCGCCCCCGGGAGCCCTCCCCCCAACGCAACACGCACATCCCGGAGGGATCCCAGCCTATAACCGGTGGTTGAGCGAGGAACGAGCGACACCACCGGAAAACGCGCACAATGATATTGCATCCCGGAGGGATGCCAGCCTGTAACCGGCGGTTGAGCGAAGCGACACCACCGGAATAACGCACCCCAACCCCACCGCCCTCTCCCCCATGCACCCCGCCATCCTCTCCACCACCTTCCTCCTCTCCACCGCCGCCCTCTCCCTCGCCGCACCCGTCCGCACCGTCCCCGAACTGGCCGCCGCCATCAAAACCGCCCAACCCGGCACCACCGTCGAACTCGCCGCCGCCACGTTCCGCCTCACCCAACCACTCGACCTCCCCCCCGGCCTCAACCTCACCGGCGCAGGCATCGGCAAAACCATCATCACCCATGCCGACGCATGGCGCGCCAACCACGCCACCCTCCCCGACCCCGAAACCAATCACGAAAAATTCGACCGCTCCGGTTACCTCCTCCGCTGCCTGAACGATGCCGGAAACATCGCCATCTCCCAGCTCACCCTCACCGGCCCGGCCCTCCACGGAGCCATCTTCGGCATGGCCAACCACGACCTCCATCTCCACCACCTCCACATCGAAAACTTCCTCTTCTCCGGCATCCGCACCTACGCGATGAAAAAGGCCAAGATCCACGACTGCACGTTCCTCAACGCCGGCCAACGCTGGGAAGATGGTAAACCCGGCCTCAAAGGCGGCATCACCGGCGGCGGCATCTTCTCCATCTGGCTCGAAGACTCCGAGATCTGGAACAACCGCTTCCTCGTCTCCGGCAAAGCCCCTAACGAACACTACTACGGCATCAAAGGCAGAGAAGCAAAACGCTGCCGCATCCACCACAACACCATCGAAGCAGGCTTCTCCATCGAATTCCCCTTCGACAACGACGAGGACGTCGAGATCGACCACAACATCCTCCACGCCGCCATCTCCATCCCCAAATACGCCGGCGGCCCCGTCCCCAAAAGCGGCCGCACCTTCCACATCCACCACAACTGGTTCCGCGACTCCTACTCCATCGAGTTCGTCCGCAACGGCGTCGAGATCGATCACAATCTCTTCGACTTCGACCCCAAACACGATGGCGGCAATCTCATCTCCGCCTTCGGCGACAAAGCCGCCCCCGGCCCCTGCCTCTTCCACAACAACCTCGTCTCCAACCCAGGCCGCGGCGTCATCTGGATGAACGAACCCTACGCCAACCTCACCGTCAGAAACAATCACATCATCGCCCGACCCACCGCAGAAAACCGCGAAGACGGTCTCTTCGGCTTCAACGAAGCCTCCGACTTCTCCACCTTCCACTTCGAAAACAACATCATCGAATGCCGCGTCAAACCGCGCCCGCTCTTCCGCAACGACGCCAGCGGCAAATCCTCCCTCCGCAATAACCGCCTCATCGGCATCACCGACACCGCACGCTACCCCAACCCTCCCGCCAAGGCACCGTCCGGCCTCCAAGCCCCACTCCAATTCACCTGCGGCGTCAGCGACGAAATGTCCGTCAACGGCTGGGTCGCCACCCTCAAAAAGAAACCCTAACCCTGACGCCCAACCCAACAGGCACCGATTAATAACACCATACCACCCCGCCCGCGACACCAAGCCAAAGGCTTGACAGAAATCAGATTCAATGGCTGCCACCCGCCCCGCAATCACCACGCCAATGAAGCCGAAGACTTAACAAAACCCAGACTCCATGGCTGCGGCCCGTCCCGCGATCACCACACCAATGAAGCCGAAGGCTTAACAGAACTTAGCCGGTGGCGTCAGCCACCGGTCTAACACCATAATAAACCACCGCCCCGGCAGGGGCGGCACCCCCGCCAATTGCTCCAAAGGAGCAACCCATACCAGCCTGGGGCATCGCCCAAGGTGCACCATAGCAACATATTCTCAAGCCCTGAATGGGCGCCACACCCGTAGCCGACGGTTGAGCGAAGCAACACCACCGGAACAACGCCCCAATCCACCATCCGCGCCCACACATCCTCTCTCACCGCCTCTCCGCATCCGCTTCCCCAGCCTGCTCCGGCCGCCCCGGCACCTTCTGTCTGTCTGTCTGTCGAAAACGAATGTGCTTTTCGCGGGTGGCGTCGCCGGCGGGACGGGGAACGGGAAGAGAGGGGGTCTGATCGGATTCGCTCGCCGCCACCCTCCAGAACCTAGCGTGGAAAACGACCGCCCCTCCCGCACCGAGCAAGTCACGAAACCATCATCCTCAAACACCAACGAAATCGCGGTGAATCAGGGTTCAGCGATCACGTCAAAAAACGATCGATCATTACTCTGAGCTTGATGCTATCGATGGGCTTGCCTAAAAAATCATCCATGCCCGAGGCAAGGCATTTTTCTTTTTCTTCTCTGGATGCACCCGCCGTCAAGGCAATAATCGGCACGCGAAACGCTGTGCCAGACTCGATGTCACGAATCTGCTTTGTCGCCTCCAATCCATCAAGCTCTGGCATCTGCACATCCATCAAAACGAGGTCAGGTCTCTTGTTCCGATAGCGTGCCACAGCCTGCCATCCGTTAGCCGCCTGATCGATTTCAGCATCGGGCAGCAGTTTCTTCAGCAGGATCATGATCAACTTCATGTTCATGGACACGTCTTCTGCTACCAGAATGTTCCACTGCTTCCCTGCTCTCGTGGCCTCTTGAGGGGATTCAAACACTTCTCTCCCTTTCGCTTTTAGCGTGGAGTTCGTTGGGCGATGAAGATCACACAGATAACTGAACAGATCGTCACTCTTGATCGGCTTGCTCAATCGGAAACGCACGCCCGTTTCATCGCATTTTCGATGCAAAGTCGCATCCTCCAGGGAAGAATGCAGAAGAATGATCGGCTGTGCTGCGATCTGCGGATTCTCGTGATCACGTATCATCCGAATCGTGTCGAGGCCATCGAGATCAGGCATATTGTAGTCACAAATCACCACATCAAAGGCTTTCGCCGTCGCCAGTCGCTCCATGGCCGCCGTGCCACTTTCGTAAGACTCGCATTCGATCTGCCATGCCCGCAGCATGGTTTCCAGAATGTACCGACTATTCGCATTATCGTCGATGATCAGGCATTTCTTCAAATGCTTGATTTGAGACGCATCACGCTTCTCGCCATCCTCCACCTGAGTCTCCAGTTCAAAGAAAAACGTGCTTCCCTTACCAAAGGTGCTGCGTATGTGGATGGTGCCGCCCATCTTCCTGGCGATCATTTGTGAGATCACCAATCCCAGGCCAGTGCCGCCGAACTTCCTTGTCGTCGATGAGTCGGCCTGGGTGAATGCCGTGAACAGGCGATCCCTTTGGCTATCACTGATGCCAAGACCGGTATCACGAACGTAAAACGCGATGACTCCCCTGCCGTCATCTCGCTTTTCAAAGCGCACCTTGAGCTCCACTTCGCCCTGCTCTGTAAACTTCACGGCGTTGCCTAAAAGATTCGCTAGAATTTGCTTGAGCCGAATGGGATCGACATCAGCAAATCGCGGCATGCTGGGATCAATGTTCAGTAGAATCTCCAGATTCTTGTTTCCGGCGGAAAACTTCACCAGATCCGTAGCGCTTTCTAGCAACTGAATCATGTCTGTGCGGACGATTTCCAGTTCCAGCATGCCGGCTTCGATCTTTGAAAAGTCCAAAATGTCGCTGATGATGCCCAGAAGCGTGTGCGCCGACACGTTGACATTGTTGACATATCCCTTTTGCACCGGTTGCAGTTGCGAGCTCATCAGCAGTTCCGTAAAACCGATGACCCCATTGAGAGGGGTGCGAATCTCATGACTCATGTTTGCCAGAAACTCAGACTTCGCACGACTCGCACTATACGCGTCCGTGATCGCTTGCTGCAATGCTTGCTCCTGCTTGCGTATTTTACCCGTGAGAAGAAATCCAAGGGTGGTAATCACCAATGCGAAGCACACCAATCCGCTATCGATCAGGGTATGCTGTTGGTTTTCTAGATCATTCGCCTTTTGATACCTTTCTGTGATGTTATGAAATTCATTCTTCAATCCCATGGCCGCGCTGGTGATCTTGCGTACATAGTCCGCACGCTCCGGTTCTTTGAGTAGCAATCGTCCATTTCGCATGTAGTCCTCAAGTGGATCTTGGATTCGCAGCAGGTGGGTGCGAATCTCTTCAACATGATTCTCTCTCAGATGAAGCGTCGCATCCCCGTGCAGCAGCGCACGCGTGAACAAGTCTAATGTGTTAAGCTCAGATTCCAGAATAGCTACAATGGCTTGCTTTTGATCCGCTCCTTCCTGCTCCTTTGCGGATAAGGAATGGAGTTGTTGGGCATAGTTGGCGATCAGCATGGTCCGCATGCGCTGCGAGCCTGCCATATTGATGGACGCGCTGAAAAATTTCTGATCAGGGCTGTTGTATATCGTAAACCCAATGCCGATCATGAATGGCACAAACGACAGTACCAGGATTAGCATTTGATTGGTGGCAAGAGAAGATGGCTTCATGCAGCTGTGGTTCAATTCGCCTGGAAAGTGTCTTCTTCTGATCTGTCTTGAAGGAATTTGCTTTCCGCCGGCGGCGCCGCCGGCGGGACGGGGAACGGGGAGAGAGGGGGTCCGGCGGGAGAGAGGGGCAGAAGAAGGTCGAAATCTGCGGGAAGAATGATGAACCGCACCGAGACAGAGGTTCCAGACGGCTGAATTTGGCCGGCGGCATCAGGTAACAGCTTGGTTCGTAGTGAGTTTTGATGACACCTGAGCCTACCATCCCCAACCGCCTTGCCAAGATATTTTTGGCAGCGGGTTCAGGGTTGATTTCGGCGGGCTGCTTCGAGCCTGTTCCTCGGTCATCAGGTGTATTCCAGGATGACAGTGCGCCCGTCTCCGAGATCGATTTCCGGGGCTTTCCAGCCTGTGCCGGTGGTTTGGTCCCAGCGTTCGGGCGAGTCGGTTGGGGATTCGTCGTCGTCGTCTGGAATCAAGGCTCGGCGACTTCGTGAAAACACAAGCGCACCATCGCCCCACCCCCAATTCAATCAGTTCGGATTCCCCTCGTTCCGCCACGCATCAATCGCTCCATCATCCGTCTGCGTTTCGACGCCGACCTCGATCCATTGCAGAAACGTCCGCCGCCCGTCACCACGACGATGACAGATCGCGTCCCCCATCCTGGTCTCCACTCGCTGCGCCATCCCAATTCACCGTGAGTTGTTTGTCCACTGAAGACACGCCGGGCTACGCCCATGCGGCTCTGCCCGACTCTCCTCGACCTTCATTCCGTCGGGTAATCACCGTCGACGACCGCAGTCGCCACCCGCTGTTCCCGCGCCGCTTCTTCACTCCCCGCACGCACCAACTTCTCCGCATCCGTTTCCTCACCCCCCTCCACCCGATCGGGAACCTGATGGCCGGCAGCATCCACCGACTCGTCCCACACCGTCATCTCCGCCGTTTCCCGACTCACCTCCGGCCCCGGATTCCCACCGCCATTCGTCGCCGCATCTTCCATCACCTGATCATTGAGCGCCCCGGAATCAGGCAACCCATCCGTCGAATCCATCAGCATCTTCATAGACCCACACCCTGCCCCCTCTCCATCCCCCAACCATGGGGTCTTCACCCCAGGTGAACCACACCAAAACACTCTCAAGCCCCA
>JAIXVE010000262.1 GCA_027483175.1 Verrucomicrobiaceae bacterium
AACCCGGTGCCCAGCAACTCTTCGGCACCTTCACCTTCTCCGGCGCAGGTGCAGCCGCAGGCAACCGTCAGCGCTTCACTCTCTCAGGCCTCGAACCCGGCCTCACCTACGAATTCCGCCTCTACGTGCGCAAGTGGTCCAACACCACCGTCCGCCCAGCCGCCCTCACCTTCATCAACGGCTCGGAATCCCGCGACTTCTTCCTCCTCGAAGACCGCCCCAACATCGTCCTCAACGACGCCACCAAGGGCGAAGCCGCCTACTTCCTCAGCTGCACCTACACCGCTCAATCCACGGACTTCATCATGGATGTCCTCGTCCCACCAGTCTCCTCCGCCAACGGCAGCTTCCACATGTACGGCCTCACCAACCGCGCCGCCGGCACTCCCCCGGACCTCGAAATCGCCAGTATCTCCCGCGCCACCGACGGTTCCAAGGTCACGCTCACCATCAAGTCCCGTCCTTCCCGCATCTACGCGGTCGATTTCTCCACCAATCTCGCCTCATGGGTCGAACTTTCCGACGCCGTCCCCTCAGCCGGTAACCTCACCATCTATGAAGACTCCGTCGCCTCCAACCGTACCAATGCCTTCTACCGCGTCCGCGATGTGACCCCTCCCTGAAAAAATTCTCTCCCCCCGGATTGACCTCCAGTCCGCCGGAATGCGGCACCTGCCCTCATAAGGCCGGTCCCGGCGTTCCGGCGGATTCTTCTTTCCCACCGTCCCCTCACCGCCCACCCTCATGAAATCCCCATCTTTCCTGCCGCTCGCCCTCGGCCTTACCTGCGCGCTCCTCACCCTCCAGCACGCCACCGCCTCCCCGGACTCCGTCGTCGTCTTCAACGAGGTCCACTACAACCCCACAGGCACAGGCGAAGCCGCCGAATGGATCGAGGTCTTCAACCAACTCGGCATCCGCGCCGATATCTCCGGCTGGCGCATCGACGGCATCGGCTACACGTTCCCCCCAAACACCATCATCAACCCCGGAGCCTACGCCGTCATCGCCAAAACCCCCGGCCAAGGCCAGCTCGGCCCCTTCACTGGCTCCCTCTCCAACAGCGGCGAAACCCTCCGGCTCATCAATCAGAGCGACCGCATGATGGATGAAATCGCCTTCTCCGACTCCGACCCATGGCCCGACGCCCCAGACGGCTCAGGCTACTCGCTCGCCAAAATCGCCCCCTACACCGCCAGCACCCCACACGCCAACTGGACCACGTCCGCCCAACCCGGCGGCACCCCCGGCACCGCCAACTTCCCAGACGCCTCCGCCCCGCCCCCAGTCATCACCACCAACCTCCTCCCCGTCGCCAAGGTCTGGCGCTACAACGAATCCGGCACCGACCTCGGCCCGAATTGGCACAAATCCCCTAACCCAGTCGGCGGCTCATGGAAATCAGGCCCAGGCGCTCTCGCCTACGAAACCAGCGCCCACACCATCCCCTTCGGCACTGACCTCGCCTTCCCCGGCCTCAATAACCCCTACGTCATCACCTACTACTTCGAAACAGAATTCGACCTCTCCGCCCCGCTCACCTCCGCCATCAGCTCACTCAAACTCCGCCACGCCATCGACGACGGTGCCGTCTTCTACCTCAACGGCACCGAAATCTTCCGCCACAACATGCCGGCCGGCACCATCACCGCCGCCACCCTCGCCACCGTCAACGCCGAAGCCCCAGCCCTCTCCGCCAGCATCCCCGTCCCCTCCGCCGCACTCGTCCCCGGAACCAACCGCCTCTCCGTCGAGGTCCACCAGTTCGCCTCAGGCAACAGCGACGTCGTCTTCGGCGCTGAACTCGACATCGAAAACTTCGCTCCAGTCCCCGGCGCACCACCCGCCCTCCGCTTCAACGAAATCCCCGGAGCCACCGATCCTAACTACTGGATCGAACTCATCAACGCCGGAGCCTCCGCCATCGACACCACTGGCATCATCATCACCGCCTCCAACGACCCGCTCCGCCAGTTCTCCCTCCCACCCTCCTCCCTCGCCCCAGGCGCGCTCCTCCTCATCCCCGGCGAATCCCTCGGCTTCCGCCCCGCCGAAGCCGAAAAACTCTTCCTCTTCTCCCCAGCACGCGCCCAGCTCCTCGACACGCGTCCCCAAACCGGTCGTCTCCGCGGCCGCTCCTCCGAACGCGCCAACGCATGGCTCTACCCCACCGCCCCGACCCCCGGCACTCCTAACACGTTCTCCTTCACCAACGCCGTCGTCATCAGCGAAATCCAGTACAACCCTCCCGTCCTCCCAGCCATCGCCGACCGCCCCGCCACCTACCAGTCCACCACCGTCATCGACCACGGAGCCCTCTGGCGCTACAACGCCGCCGACGAGAGTCTCCCAGCCGACTGGGCCACCATCCCCCACCCAGTCGAAGGCAACTGGAAATCCGCTCCCTCCCCGCTCGGCGTCGAAACCGCCATCCTCCCCGTCCCCCTAGCCACTTCCCTCACCCCCTACAACCCCGCCACCGTCACCTACTACTTCGAACGCGAATTCTCCGTCACCGCCGCCCAGATCGCCGCCGCAGAATCCATCGAACTCACCCACCTCGTCGACGACGGAGCCGTCTTCTACCTCAACGGCACAGAACTCGGCGCCCGCTTCACCATGCCCGCAGGCCCCATCGGCCCGGAAACCCTCGCCGTCCCCGGCGTCGCCGACGCCGCCCTCGTCACCGTCCTCATCCCCACTTCCTCCCTCGTCCCAGGCACCAACCGCATCTCCGTCGAGGTCCACCAGAACGCCATCGACAGCAACGATGTCGTCTTCAGTCTCAAACTCGCCCTCCGCACGCTCCTCACCCCAGCCGTCCCCGGCCAGCCACTCCGCAGCTCGGACAACAAATGGGTCGAAATCGCCAACCGCTCCGCCGCACCAGTCGACCTCTCCGGCTGGGACTTCGGCAGCGGCGTCGACTTCATCTTCCCTCAGGGCACTTCCCTCGCCCCCGGCGAACACGCCTGCATTGTCAAGGACCCCACCACCTTCGCCACCGCCTACCCCGGCGCTCGCATCCTCGGGGTCTTCTCAGGCTCTCTCTCCTCCACCTCCGACCGTCTCGAACTCCGCGACGCTCGCCGCAACCCAGTCGACGAGGTCCGCTACTTCGACGGCGGCTTCTGGCCCGAATCCCCAGACGGCGGCGGCACCACCCTCGAACTAACCGACCTCGACGCCGACAACGCCACCCCAGGCGCGTGGTCCGCCAGCAACGAATCCCGCCGCACGGCATGGAAAACCTATTCCTACCGAGCCACCGCCGCCGCCAGCAACGGCCCCGACTCCCAATGGATCGAGTTCAACATGGGCATGCTCGGAGCCGGCGAAATCTGGATCGATGACGTCAGTGTCGTCGAACTCCCAGCCACCACCGCCCTCCAGAAACTCAACGACACTTCCTTCGACTCCGCCACCGCATGGCGGCTCCGCGGCAACCACCGCCGCGGCGCCATCATCCCGGAACCCGGCAACCCCACCAACAGAATCCTCCGCCTCGTCGCCACCGGCCCGACCGAACACATGCACAATCAGGTCGAAACCACACTCAGAAGCGCCGTCGTCAATGGCCGGGAATACGAAATCTCCTTCCGCGCTCGCTGGGTCTCAGGCAACAGTCAGCTCCACACTCGTCTCTACTTCAACCGTCTCGCCCGCGTCACCCAGATCGACCGCCCTGCCGACGGCGGCACCCCCTCCGCCCCTAACTCCACCGCCGTCACCAACGCCGGACCCACCTTCTCCGGCCTCAGACACTCCCCAGCCGTCCCTCCGGTCTCCCAGCCCATCACCGTCTCCGCCTTCGCCTCAGACCCCGATAACATCGCCTCCCTATCCCTCTTCTACTCGGTCAACGACGCCGCCTTCCAGTCCGTCTCCATGTCCGCAACCGCCTCCGGTCGCTACGAAGGCGTCATCCCCGGCCAGGCCGCCGGCGCCGTCATCCAGTACTACCTCCGCGGCACCGACGCCCTCGGCGCCGTCGCCCTCTGGCCAGCCGCAGGCCCAGCCTCCAGAACGCTCTGCAAGGTCAATGACAACACCGCCGCCACCAACGGCTGGCACAACTTCCGCCTCATCACCACCAACGCCGACCGCACCCTCATGCACACCCCCACAGAGGTCATGAGCAACGACCGCATCGAGGCCACCGTCATCGACCGCGAAGGCGATATCTACTACAACGCCGGCGTCCGCCTCAAAAGCAGTCAGCGCGGCCGCAACCAGACCGGCCGCGTCGGCTATAACATCGACTTTCCCACCGACTCCCTCTACCGCGGCGCTCACGCCGGCGTCGCCGTCGACCGCTCCGAAGGCCAGGCCCCAGGCCAGCGCGAACTCCTCTTCGACATCGCCATCTCCAACTCCGGCGGCCCCATCAGCCGCTACAACGACTTCATCAAAATCCTCGCCCCCAACGGCGCCCTCACCGGCGGTGCTCTCCTCCAGATGGCTCGCTACGAGGATGTCTTCCTCGACTCCCAGTTCGATAACGGCTCAGACGGCAAACTCTACGAATACGAACTCGTCTACTTCCCCACCACCACCTCCACAGGCACCCCCACCGGCCCCAAACTCCCGGAACCTGACAACGTCACCGGCGTCACCATCTCCAACCTCGGCGACGACAAGGAACGCTACCGCTGGCACTTCCTTAACAAAATCAACCGCGAGCAGGACGACTTCGCCCCCATCATCAACTACTGCAAGCTCTTCTCCACCTCAGGCACCGCCTTCGAAAACGCCCTCCCCTCACGCATCGATCTCGACCCGTGGTTCCGCGGCATGGCCTACGCCGTCTGCACCGGCGCAGGCGACAACGCCGCCGCCGGCGACGCCCACAACGGCATCTACTACGCCAGACCAGACGGCCGCATCATCTTCTTCCCCCACGACATGGACTTCGCCTTCGATGCCAACCGCAGCATCTTCGCCAACAGCCAGGTCGGATCCCTCACATCCGCACCCGCACGCCGCCGCCTCTACCTGGGCCACCTCCACGACCTCGCCACCACCACCTTCACCAACGCCTACATGGCTCAGTGGACGTCCCACCTCGCCTCCTTCGACCCCACCCAGGACTGGGCCGCAGAACTAACCTATATCACCTCCCGCTCCAACAGCGTCCTCACCCAGATCCGCTCCTCCATCCCTCAGGTCACCTTCGCCATCACCACACCCTCTCCACTCACCGTCAACTCCAGCTCCGCCACCCTCAACGGCAGCGGATGGGTCAATGTCCGCAACATCCGGATCGCCGGCAGTACCGAGTTCCTCCCCGTCACATGGACCGCCAACTCCACATGGCGCGTCATCGTACCAGCCCCACCAGGCTCACGCCCGCTCACGCTCCAGGCCCTCGACTTCAACGGCAACCTCATCGCCACCGCCACCATCACCATCAATAACACTTCCCTCACCGAACCCGCCACCGCCTCCAATCTCGTGGTCTCGGAAATCATGTACAACCCCCCGGACCTCTCCCCTACCGAAGCCCTCAACGGCTTCACCGACCCCGACCAGTTCGAATTCATCGAACTCATGAACGCCGGCCCTAACCCAGTCAGTCTCGACGGGGTCCGCTTCACCACCGGCCTCGACTTCAACTTCCCCTCAGGCATCGTCCTCGCCCCTAACCAGCGCATCACCGCCACCCGCGACCGCGCCGCCTTCCTCTTCCGCTACCCATCCGCCGCCACCTCCCTCGCCGCAGGTGCCTTCCTCAACACCTCCGGCCTCAGCAACGGCGGCGAATCCCTCACCCTCACCGCCGCCGACGGAACCACCATCCAGTCCTTCACCTACGACGACTCCCCACCATGGCCCACCGCCGCTGACGGCCTCGGCCACAGTCTCGTCCTCCTCAACCCGCTCTCCCGCCCAGACCACAACCTCCCCGCCAACTGGCGCGCCAGCGCCTCCCAAGGCGGCTCCCCAGGCGCGTCCGACTCCATCCCCTTCACCGGTAACCCCACCGCCGACTCCGACAACGACGGGCTCTCCGATTTCATGGAGTACGCCCTCGGCTCCAACCCCGCCTCCCCCAACCCGTCCCCCAGCACCGCCTACGCCGCCCCGGACGCCTCCCTCGAACTCTCCTTCTCCCGCGCCACCGCCGCCGACGCCGCCATCCTCTCCATCGAATCCTCCCAGAACCTCTCCTCATGGGACGCCTCCACCTTCACCATCACCTCCGAATCCCCCCAACCTGACGGATCCACCCTCGTCACCGCCAAAGCCCCCCGCTCCTCCCCATCCCTCTTCGCCAGACTCAAAGCCCGCC
>JAIXVE010000201.1 GCA_027483175.1 Verrucomicrobiaceae bacterium
CAAGGTTCCCTCCCCCATCAACCCCTCCCCGGTCCCCAAAACCCAGTCCTTCGAATCCAACCCCGCCTTCAGCCGCCCAGCCGACGACGAGTTCGCTTTCGACGAAGGCCCCTCCCTCCCAGACCGCCGCGCCCCAGCGTCCCCGGAACCTTCCCCAGTCTTCGCTCCCACACCCACACCCACACCCGCTCCCGCACCCACCCCAGCTCCGGCCCCCGCAGCCCCAGCCAAAGCGCACGACTTCGATCTGCCCGACCAACCCGCCGCCGCAGCACCAGCAGCCACCACCACCGCCGCAGCCGAATCGGACCTCGACTCGTTCCTCGCCCGGCCCATCACCCCTCTCACGCCAGCCGCCCCGCGCGCCCCACGCCCCCCTCTCTCCCTCATCGAAAAGGCCTCCCTCGCCATCGCTTTCGCCATCCTCCTCGGCTTCGCCTTCTGGTTCACCTCCACCATCATCAAGTCCAACCCCAAGGACGGGCTCGTCGAAAGCAGCCACTGGCCCAAACTCCCCATCTCAGGCACCATCGCACGCATCACCAGCGCCTCCGCCGCATGGCGCCCCACCCGCGAATCCGACAACGTCGGCCGCATCGAATCCTCCCTCCCCTTCCCTGGCCTCCGCGCCCCCGCCATCATCCCAATCGTCTCGTTCTCCATCGAACCTGCCCCCAACGCCTCAGGCTTCCTCCGCTTCCTCTTCGTCGACTCCACAGGCCGCAGCTCCGGCGACGTCCGCGTCGCCCGCATCGAAAACGGCCAACTCAAGCCCACCGAGCGCGCCGCCTTCTCCATCACCAATGGCTCCGCCGCTGAAGTCCACGGCTCCCTCGGCTTCCTCGACCTCCCCTCGTTCCTCTCCTACACCGCCAGCCCAGACCGCCGCTGGCACGTCGAAGTCTCCGAATGCTCCCGCGCCGACGCCCCGGACCGCGATTGGTCCCGTCTCGCCGTCTTCGACCTCCGCAACGACCTGAAAGACTGATCGGCCCTCAAGGTCCGCCGCCCTCGCGCCGCTGCGGGTGATAACCGGATGGCCCTCACGCCGTTCCGACTCTCCCCCGCCATGCTCCTCGCCGCCCTCCGCCCGCTCTGCTCCCTCGTCGCGCTCGCCGCTCTCTCCCCAGCCGCCGACCCCGCCCCAACCCCCATCTTCAACGGCCATTCCCTCGATGGCTGGCAGGGCAATCCCTCCGTCTGGTCCGTCAAAGACGGCACCATCACCGGCACCATAAAACCCGGCTCCTCCCTCGATCACAACGAGTGGCTCTGGTTCCTCCAGCCAGTCCACGACTTCGAACTCTCCCTCGAATACCAAATCTCCGGCAATCCCTCCGCCAACAGCGGCATCCAGATCCGCTCGGAACGCCGCCCCGACAACTCCGCCCACGGGCTCCAGTGCGACCTCGACGACGGCACCCAATGGCTCGGCCGCATCTACGACGAACACGGCCGCGCCCTCCTCATGGAACGCGGCACCCGCACATCCATCGCCCCAGACGGCCGCCGCTGGTCCGACCCATTCGCCACCCCGAAATCCTTCCGCGCCATCCCCGCCGCCAACTCATGGAACCGCTACCGCATCCGCGCCTCCCACACCCACATCGAACTCTGGATCAATGACGTCTTCTTCGGCGCACTCGACGACCACCAGTCCAACGTCGCCCGCACCTCCGGTCTCCTCGGCCTCCAACTCCACTCGGGCCCCGGCCCCGTCTCCATCCAGTTCCGCAACATCCTCCTCACCAACCTCGGCCACTCCGATCTCCCGCCTCCACTAACCTCAGATAAACCCACCCCCGCCGACCCGCCCTCCTTCCTCCCCAACTCCCCCTCCGGCCAACCACTCCCGCTCAACTTCGAATCCGGCTCGCTCACCCACTGGTCCGCTATCGGCCACGCCTTCGCTCGCCAACCCGTCGAAGGCGACTCCGTCGACGCCCGCGGCCGCGGCCAGCACAGCCGCCACGCCGGCCAATGGTGGATCGGTACCTACGAACTCTCCCTCTCCGACGCCCCCACCGGCACCCTAACCTCCGACGCCTTCACCGTCTCCCACCCATGGGCCAGCTTCCTCATCGGCGGCGGTAGCGACCCTAAAGCCGTCCGCGTCGAAATCGTCGACGCCGCCTCCGGTACCGTCTTCCACTCCGCCTCCGGCCGCGACTCGGAAGAAATGCACCGCGAATCCGTCGACATGCGCCCGCTCGCCGGAAAATCCGCCTTCCTCCGCCTCATCGACCAAAGCTCCGCACCATGGGGCCATCTCAATTTCGACGACTTCATCTTCCACCCGGACGCCCCCGTCTTCCCCTCCTCCGCCCGCTCCCGTCAGGAAGAAAGCCCGGTCCTCTGGCACCTCCGCCCTAACCCAGGCCCGCCCTCCTCCGTCCCCAACCCCGCCGCCCAGCAGACGGTCGCAGGCATGATGCTCACCCACGGCTTCAAAGCCGACCTCATCGCCGCTGAACCCGATGTCGTCCAACCCATCGCCTTCTCCATCGACGACGCCGGCCGTCTCTGGATCCTCGAAGGGCTCAGCTACCCTAACAAGCAACCGGAAGGCATGGGCCGCGACCGCATCGTCGTCCTCGCCGACCGCGACAGCAACGGTTCCTTCGAGTCCCGCACGGTCTTCACCGAGGGGCTCAACCTCGCCAGCGGCATCGAAACCGGCTTCGGCGGGGTCTTCGTCGGAGCCGCCCCGCACCTCCTCTTCATCCCCGACCGCAATAACGATCTCGTCCCCGACGGCCCGCCCGAAATCCTCCTCGACGGCTGGGGCTTCCAGGATACCCACGAAACCCTCAACAGCTTCTCATGGGGCCCCGACGGCTGGCTCTACGGCTGTCAGGGGGTCTTCACTTCCTCTCTCATCGGCAAACCCGGCGCCCCACCCGAGCGCCGCATCCCTCTCAACTCCGGGGTCTGGCGCTTCCACCCGCTCTCCCACTCGTTCGAAATCTTCGCCCGCGGCGGCAGCAACCAGTGGGGCCTCGACTACAACGAGTTCGGCCACTTCTTCATGACCCACTGCCGCAGTTTCTTCGGCGGCGGCGGCACCACCTGCGTCATCCGCAATGGCCACTTCTGGAATCAGGCCAACAACGGCTACGCCCACTTCATCTCCAGCACCGCGCCCGACTTCGCACCCCGTCTCCGCAATTACCTCCCAGCCTCCGCTCTCTACGACAGCGGCGAAGGCGGCGCAGGCAAACCAGGCACCACCGCCATCTTCGGCGGCCATTCCCACATCGGCACGCTCATCTATCA
>JAIXVE010000357.1 GCA_027483175.1 Verrucomicrobiaceae bacterium
CCCATCCTCCTCATCGATCTCGGCACCGACCGCTACCTCACCGAAATCAGCACATGGGGCTACACCACCGGCAACGACAACGGTCTCAAAACGTTCTCGCTCCGCTTCGCCACCAACGCCGAAGGCCCCTCCGGCTTCAGCCGCTCCATCCCCCCTCAAGGCCCATTCTCCGCCCTCAAATCCGACATCACCCGCGACAGCCGCCCGCTCACCCCGCTCACCGCCCGCTACGTCGAATTCACCTGCACCGACAACTACTTCACCGGCACCGGCACCGCCGGAGGCGACCGCGTCGGCCTCGGCGAAATCGCCTTCGCCTACACCCCGCCTCCCATCACCGTCCAACTCGAAGCCTCGCCTTCGATCGTCGATTTCGGCAACTTCCCCACCCAACCCGGCATCGTCACCCGCTCAGTCACCATCCGCAACACCGGCACTTCCATCCCGCTCACCCTGGCAAATCCCGTCATCACCGGCCCCGGTGCCGCCCGATTCTCCCTAACCTCATTCCCTCCCTCCGTCGCCCCCGGCGCATCCGGCACTATCAATCTCTCCTTCAACCCCGCTAACCTCGATGGCTGCTGGTCCGCCCAATTCCTCCTCAACTCCAACGACCCCGCACGCCCGACCCTCTCCATCGGCCTCCTCGCCGCCGTCAACTGCACGCCCGCCCCGCCCGAACCTGTCACCTTCTCCCAACCCGCCGGCACGTTCACCGGCTCTCTCTCCCTAACGCTCACCTCACCCACCCCCGGAGCCGTCATCCTCTTCACCACCAACGGCTCCCTCCCCTCGCCCGCCTCCGCGCAACTCTACACCGCCCCACTCCAACTATCCGCCTCCACCATGGTCCGCGCCGTCGCCTCCCTCTCCGGCACGCTCAGCCCACCCGCCTCCTCAGGCTACCTCCGGCTCTCCTCAGCCCTCGCCTCCCGCACGTCCCCGCTCCCCATTCTCCTCATCGACAACTTCAACGCCGGCACCATCCCCGACAAGGGCTGGACCACCAATAACCAAACCGGCGCAGGGCTCCGTCAGCGCGCGCTCCAACCCGCCCTCTTCCTCCTCTACGACCGCAACCCCGCCTCCAACCGAGCCTCCCTCCTCGGCCCAGCCTCCACCGCCACCCGCGCCGGCCTCCGCGTCCGCGGTGCCTTCTCCTCCACATGGTTCCCCAAACCCTACGCCCTCGAAACATGGGACGATCTCAATAACGACCGACACCTCCCGCTCCTCGGCATGCCCAGCGAGTCCGACTGGGTCCTCTACCACCCGCACCCGTCCTACGACACCACGATGATCTTTAACACATTCATCTGGGACCTCAGCCGTCTCACCGGACGCTACGCCCCGCGCTACCGCTTCATCGAGGTCTTCGTCAACGAAAACGGAGGCGACCTCGATGTCTCCGACCGCCGCGGTCTCTACGCACTCGTCGAAGAGGTCAAACGCGATGCCGCCAGACTCGACTTCGAACCGCTCTCCCCAGACGGCACCTCCGGCGGCTGGCTCCATTCCTTCAACCGCATGGACGCCGAACCCATCAATGGCTTCCCCGCCGCCAACGGTGCCACTTCCCCTCAGTTCTTCCGCACCGCCGGCCCTAACCGCATCCTCCAGACCACCCCCAACAACCCCACCCAGTCCGGCGACGACATTCCCCGCCAATCCAACTGCTTCATCAACTTCGACGACCCCGGCGGCTACGAAATCACCACAACCCAGCGCGCCGCCATCGAAGCATGGTACCTCCAGTTCGAGAACGCCCTCTACGACAACACGCGCTGGCGCGACCCCACCAACGGCTACCGCCGCTTCCTCGATACCCGCGACTTCATCGACTACTTCCAGCTCCTCAATCTCGCCCGCCAGGGCGACGGGCTCCTCCTCAGCATGTACCCATGGGTCTCGTCCTCCGACCGACGCATCCGCATGGGCCCCATGTGGGATTTCAATAACGGAGCCTATCACCTCTCCGGAACCCCCACGACCACTCTCTACTTCCGCCAGTCCGAACTCTGGTACCCACGGCTCTTCGCCGACCCGGACTTTCTCAATGAGTACATCGACCGCTGGTTCGATCTCCGCCGCGGCCCGCTCTCCAACGTCTCCATGCAGGCCATCGTCGATTCCCAGGCCGCCGCCATCACCACCGAAATCGCCAACGCTCAAGGTGTCTCCTCCGCCTCATGGACCTCCGGCCTCACCTCCATGAAATCCTTCCTCGTCCAGCGCGCCAACTGGATCGATTCCCAATACGTCCTCCCTCCCGTCTTCTCCGCCTCCCCAGGCCCCCAGCCCGCCCCGTTCAATCTCTCCCTTTCTAACACCTCCGGCCTCCCGGGCACCATCTACTACACCACCGACGGATCCGACCCCAGATCCCCCACCAATACCGCCATCGGCACCCGCTACCTCTCCCCCATCCCCATCGCCTCCTCCACCCGCGTCAAAGCCCGCACGCTCACCTCCACCAACCGCTGGTCCGGTCTCAACGACGCCGTCTTCAACCTCGGCACCCCAGCCTCCAGCACCAATCTCGTCATCTCCGAAATCCACTACAACCCTCCAGGCCCCGACGACCCCGGCGAATTCCTCGAACTCCTCAACATCTCCTCCCAACCCATCGACCTCTCCGGAGCCACCTTCGACTCCGGCATCCAGTTCACCTTCCCCATCGGCACTTCCCTCGCCCCAGGCGAACGCGCCATCCTCGCCGCCCGCGCCGCCGACTTCCCCTCCCCACCACGCATCCTCGGCGAATTCTCCAACGCCTCGCGCCTCGACAACGGCGGCGAATCCCTCCGTCTCCTCGCCGCTGACAATTCCGTCATCTCCGAATTCTCATGGGACGATATCACCCCATGGCCCCAATCCCCCGACGGCAATGGCCCTTCCCTCACACTCATCCGCCCGCTCACCAGACCCGACCCCGCCAACCCAGCCAACTGGCGCCCCTCCACCAACCCCGGCGGTTCCCCCGGCACCTCCGACGCCATCACCTTCTCCGGCAACCCGCTCGCCGACGACAACCACGACGGCTTCCCTAACCTCGCCGCCCACGCCCTCGGCCTCAACCTCCCCGCCCAGGGCCCCTCCCTCCCCTCCCTCTCCCTCACCAACAACCAGCTCGCATGGTCCTTCCCCTCTAACCCAGCCGCCGAAGACGTCACCATCACCCCAGAGGTCTCCTCCAACCTCACCTCATGGTCCCCAGCCTCCTCCTTCTTCCCCGACTCCTCATCCTCCGAACCCACCGACGGCCGCTCGTGGACCACCCTCCTCTCCCCCTCCCCTCCACCGCCCGGCACCCACTACTTCCGCCTCCGCATCTCCCCGCGCTAACACCACCCTTCCAACACGCCCACTTCCCAACAAGCATCCCCACCTGCCCATCCGTGCCCATTCGTGAAATCCGTGGTTCTCACCCCCTCTCCCAACACGCCCCCTTTTACCATTCACTATTCTCAATTTCCAATTTCCATCCCCCGCCCCGTCCTACGCGCCAACGGCGCAACCCCATACCAGCCTGGGGCATCGCCCCAGGTCTAACACACAAACTAGACTCCGCCCCGGCAGGGGCGCCAGCCCCTCTCCCAACACGCCCCCCTCTGAACAAGCAAGCCGCAGGCTCTGGACTGCTGTCAGTATTACAGCTCTCTCTCGCGCACGGAGTGCGCGAGGCGCGCCCTTCCAACACGCCCACTTCCCAACAAGCATCCCCACCTGCCCATCCGTGCCAATTCGTGAAATCCGTGGTTCCCACCCCCTCTCCCAACACGCCCCCTTCTACTATTCACTATTTTCAATTTTCAATTTCCACCCCCGCCCCGTCCTACGCGCCAACGGCGCAACCCCAATCCAGCCCGGGGCATCGCCCCAGGTCTAACACACAAAGAAGACACCGCCCCGGCAGGGGCGCCAAACCCTCTCCCCACACGCCCCCTCCGAACAAGCAAGCCGCAGGCTCTGTACTGCTGTCAGCATTACAGCTCTCTCTCGCACGGAGTGCGCGAGGCACGCCCTTCCAACGCGCCCACTTCCCAACACGCATCCCCACCTGCCCATCCGTTCCAATTCGTGAAATCAGGGGTTCCAACCCCCTCTCCCAACACGCCCCCTTTTACTATTCACTATTTTCAATTTTCAATTTCCATCCCCCCGCGTCCTACGCGCCAACGGCGCAGCCCCATACCAGCCTGGGGCACCGCCCCAGGTCTAACACACAAACAAGACACCGCCCCGGCAGGGGCGCCAAACCCTCTCCCCACACGCCCACCTCACTTTCCCCCTCACTATTTGTTAGAACCACCTTCCGGCGCAGCCCCTCCGCCGCAGCCAGCTGTCACACGCCTCGAAAGCAGCACACCGCCTCCCCCACGGTCACCAGAACAACGCAAAAACCCGAACTTCTCATAGAACCTCAGCGCCCTCGCATTCCTCCCCATCACTTCCGCCTTCACCAAGGCAAAACCATTCCCTTCCGCCCACCCCAACACCGCCATCAGCAATTCCCCCGCCACCGTCCCGCCACGAACCTCCGGCGCCACCCACATCTGCAGCAACTCACCGACCTCCGCCTCATCCTCATCACGATAAAGCGACACCACCCCAACCGCCCCGTCCGCAATCGTCACAAACGTCGCCCGATCCGATCCCGCCGCCCCCGAATCCGCCTGCTTCGCCCAGCTCTCATCACTCCGCCCCAACGCATCCTCATACCGCGAAAGGAACGCCCCCGGCGACTCCCGGAGCGCCTCCAATCGCACCGCCCGATACAGCTGCCACTCTCCAGGCTTGAGGCGACGCGTGATTCTCATCACGAGAACTACGACCCGCGCTCCATGAAGGAAGCCATTGCGCCGATCCAGAACAATGTCGGGGCCTTGCTCCGTTCTCCGATGCTCCGCAACATCTTCGGGCAGATCAGAACCGAGCGGAGCGAGATAGCCAGCCGCGAGGCTGCCCGAAGGGCGAACCCACCGTGAGGCGGCGGGCGAGGCAACGCAGGGGCGCCTAGGTCTGGCAGCGGGCCACAGAACTCCGAGAAACACGCCAGACGCTCCCGCGATACCAGACCTGCCATCTCAGCCACGCGGGGCTGGGAGACGTTAAGAATCGCGGGACCCGAGCCATCGACGATCATGCTCTGGTATCAGTCCACCACTTATCCACAGCCACCCACCGGACACGCTCATCTCCAGGCGGATAAACATCGACGTTATGCCACTGAGGATAATCTCTAACCGGAAGCACCGGCTGGAGCGCCTTCCCCGTGAGCATGGTTCGCACTGCGCCATCAAGTTGCCCGAGGCAGCTCAGATCATATCCACCAGCGGGCATCCCGTAGCACTCTCCATTCGCAGCGAGCAGCAACAGGCCATTCCGGTTATCGGACGCCGCTATCGGATAAAGCTCAAGGTTGAGCATGGCTGAGACCTGCTGGATATCGCTCGGACAGTATGCGCCAAACCCAGCATGGAACTCGACATCAAACCCATCCGGATCGTGCGGCACGAGTCTCACACCACCCATGTTATCCATTACTTGCCTCGCCCACGCCGGGCATGTCTGCTCATAATCGAGCAACTCTGCCGAGTCGATTCTTTCAATGTCAGCAATATCCCGAAAAGACTCAGGATGCAGGTCGTGTGGATTCATTTGCGGGGCCTCTCGTGGATATCTGTAATTCCAGGGTGGTCGAGCAATTTTTTGCAGCCTCCGCGCGACGAGCCGGAGCGAAGCGGAGACAGCCAGCCGACAGGCTGCCCCCAGGGGTGAGCGAAGCGAAGCAACGAGCCTGACGTTGCGAGGCGAGCCATAGAGCTGCAGCGCCCAGGATTCGCAACCGACGAGCAACACAGGAATCGGGAAAAAGACCCGTCCCCTACCCCATCCGTAGTGCGGCTCAATCCTCCTTCCTTCCCGCAAAATCAGAAGATACCATCTGTAAGACGGCCTACACTAGGTATGGCAGCGGCCAAACGATTCCCGACAAGCACCCCAGACCCTCGCCCGATACCAGACCTGCTAGCTCAGCCACGCGGGGTTGCTAGCGCGCGGCACCGGGAAGGAACGTCACAGCCAGCGTGCCGCCGGGTCTGATTTCCACCTGAATCGTTCTGAAGCCTCCAGAGGGCGGCGCTGGCATGATGACTGTCGCCGTGCGGCGGGGTCCGCTGGCACTCTCGCGGTATTCCGCCTTCACTTCACGGCTCAAAGGCAGGTTGTAATACATGTGGGTTGACTGTATGCCCGCAGAAAGGACACCGGCATTGTACCAATATCCATCAGCAATGGAGACCTTTACTTCCTCCAAGTAAAGGGTGTGACCGCGAAATCATGTGTTCCCCGGGAGCGCCGCC
This sequence comes from Verrucomicrobiaceae bacterium, assembly GCA_027483175.1. Taxonomy (GTDB): domain Bacteria; phylum Verrucomicrobiota; class Verrucomicrobiia; order Verrucomicrobiales; family V1-33; genus V1-33. The sequence continues at coordinate 6,366 of JAIXVE010000357.1, forward strand.
GTCCTCGAGCGGCTTGAACCAACCGGCCCAGCCGCACTGCGCCCCGGAGTGGAAGCATGGCCTGCGGCAAGTCGAAAGGCCGCTCGGGACGGCGGCGCTCCCATGCTTGGCAGGCTCGCCCACATGATTTGCCGGTCGCACCCCAAGTAAATCTGCAGAGCGTTGCTGATCTCGAAGTGGTAGTTGCGTGGCGTCCTCATGGTGTTTGGACTGGTGCAGGACGCGGAGGCAAACAGGGCTGAGATCAAGGCGGCAAAGTGAATTGGTTTCATGTTTTTTAATTCTGGATCAACTTCAGGGACCGGTACCCCGTGGCGGTAGCGGAACCCTTCATTGAGCAGGCCCGTCGGGTCTTCCTCTTTACTGTTCGCCCGGTGACGGTCGCGATTGACTCCCAGTTCCCGAACGCGGCCGGTTGCATGCTTCGGATTGAGGTTCGTGCCGACCTCGCCCGTGCGGCGGCCATCGGCTTGATAGGTAGCGGCCCATGTGGTGACGCCCGCAGCATCGCTCTGTCCCACCACGTCGCCGCGACTGTTGTAGCGGTTGAACCGCAGCGTCACCGCGCTGCCCGTTTCCCGGCGTGCGGTCCAGAGGAGGTCGCGCGTTCCGCCTCCAATGTCCACGCCCCTCGCCAGCAGAAGCGACAGCGTCCCGCCAGAAAACTCCACCTGCCCGTCACCGCAATCAAGCCTCGCCACCGCCAATCCACCAAAACCGCCCGCGCCTCACCACCCATCACGGCAGCAAGCACCACAAACAGCATCAGCACCCAGCGCATCCCCCAACCATGCCCACCCGCACCCACCTTGTCACCCGCATTCCCCTGCCTCTCCCTCTCCCCACCAGCATTCCCTTGCCGATTCACTTGTCCCGCATGTGCGTGATGGCCCGCATTTCCACTTGCCACCACATCCCACCACCCTATCTTCTCCCCAACACCATGGCCGACGAGGATCTCCACCAGCCACACGACAAGCTCTTCAAAGAAGGCTTCTCAGACCCGGCCAACGCCGCCGCCCTCCTCCGCCAGCACCTCCCCGCAGAAGTCGCCGCCCTCATCCAATGGGACCAACTCAAGCTCATCCCCGGCTCTTTCCTCGACGACGACCTCCGCCACTCCCACAGCGACCTCCTCTTCTCCGCTCCCCTCGCCGCCGACCCCGAATCCTCCGTCTGCGTCCACCTCCTCTTCGAACACCAATCCACC
>JAIXVE010000267.1 GCA_027483175.1 Verrucomicrobiaceae bacterium
AAGAGAAGGTCGCTGTGTGAGTGGCGGAGATCGTCGTCGAGGAAAGAGCCGGGGATGAGCTTGAGTTGGTCCCATTGGATGAGTGCGGCGACTTCTGCCGGGAGATGCTGGCGGAGGAGAGCGGCGGCGTTGGCCGGGTCTGAGAAGCCTTCTTTGAAGAGCTTGTCGTGTGGCTGGTGGAGGTCCTCGTCGGCCATGGTGTTGGGGAGAGGATAGGGTGGTGGGATGCGGTGGCAAGCGGAAATGCGGCAAGAGACGCAAATTCGGGCGAGGGTGACTTGGCGGGGGAATGGGTGGTGGAGAGTGAAAGGCAGGGGAATGGGTGGCAGGGGAATGCAGGTAAGGAGAGGGGGTGAGGTTGCGGGTGACAAGGCGGGGCGGGGTGGGCATGGTGGGGGGATGCGCTGGGTGCTGATGGTGTTCGTGATCCTTGCTGCCGTGATGGGTGGTGAGGCGCGGGCGGTTGTGGTGATGGGGCGGCCGGGGATGGTGGAGAGGGTTGGGAAGGTGGAGGCGATGGAGAGGGAGTCGGAGGATGTGCGGAGTGCATCGCGGGGGGCGGTTCTGGAAGTTGAGGAGGCGGCTGGTTTGGAGGATGCTGGGCCGTTGGTGTGCTGGTTTCCGTGTGGGTTGGCAGTTGCGCGGAGTGATTGCGGTGACATTGCGCTAAATGTGAGGCACGCGGCGGGCACGCTGGATCGGGGGGGCTTGATGTTTGACAGTCACGAGGAGCGGGGTGCGGGAATGTGGACGTACATGACGCTGAAGCGGAGCACGATGGAGAGCGGGCACGCCAACGGGCAGCTGGAACACATGCGGCGAGCGGCGATCGTGCAGTTCGACAACTGGCAGAACCAGTATTACGAGGGGGGAGCCGACGCAGCGAAGCTGGGATTGATCAACGCGATGGACTTCACCGGTGCGGGGGATGCGGCATACAATGGGAAGTCGGCGCTGGAGGTGGCCGCGAGAATCGGCGTGGGCGGGTTGTCGGTTGCTTTCGGGGGCGCGGCACTCGGAGCAATGCGAGGGACGTATGCGGCGGGTTCGGCGGCGGGGGCGATGGGCTTGGCAAGTGCCGGCTCCGATTTGGTGCTTCAGGGGGGACTGGGGGTAGTGGACGCGATTGCCGGAAACGAGGTGAAGCCGTATTCGTGGACGCAGACCGCCGGTGCCTTCCTAGGAGGGGCGGTTGTCGGCAAATTGGCGGGAGGGTTGGGGGCCGCAAAGACACCACTGCGGAAATGCTTCGCGGCTGGAACCGACGTTGAAACACCAGATGGCGAGAAGGACATCGAAGACATCAAGGCGGGCGACACCGTATACGCCTACGATTTTGAGACAGGCCGAGTTGTGGAGCGGCGGGTCTTGGAGACCGTCTCCAACTACACCCACTACTGGGCTGATGTAGAGGTCGCAGGTGATGTGCTCCAAGCTACGCGCGGTCACAAGTTTTGGGTCGAGTCCGCCAAGAATTGGATAGAAGCCGCTGAACTGAAGCCGGGAATGGTTGTCCGGCTGAGGAATGGATCTTTTGGTTCGGTCTCAAAGGTCTGGGTTCGAGCTCTCGCCACTCCGGAGACGACCTACAACTTGATCGTCGAGGACGAGCACAACTACTTCGTCGGAGATCAGCATGTGTTGGTTTACAACGGCTATCCCGAGTCGCCCCAGTATCCCCCAGCTACAAAAGTTGGAGAGATGTTCCAGTTCAACTTCGACACCTCTGAGAAATACGCAGATTCTCGTGAAGCCGGAAGAACTAGAACTAGGGCTAGGGCTGCTGGTGTGTTGAAACCGAATGAAATTGGCCACCACATTAATAGCGTGCAGACGCATCCGCATCTCGCTGCGGAACCAAGCAACGTTGCGCCAGAAGCCACAAGGGCGTCCCATTTCAAAACTCACGGAAATAATTGGCAGAATCCAACTTCAGGTCCCCTGAATGCAGCTTGCCCCTAAATTGTATGCTGGAGAGCCTCTTAACTTGGTTGAACAGCCATTCAACGTCTGTTGTGAGGGATGGCGCGGAACTCAGGTTCCATCACCATACCGGATCAACAAGCATCCTTGTTGTGCGAGATGCTTGGATCGACGGCATTTTGCCCGCTGCGCACGAGGATTTGTCTTCGTTTTACGCGGACTATTGGGCAGGGAGTATTGGCGATGGACATGTGGTGATTGGAACGCCCATCGCGGGCGGGATTGATGTGAGTCACGGTTATCGCATTCCCGATCTTGCCGAAATGGCTGCCACCGCTGCTCACCTTGGGCTTCCAGAATCCGCAGGGCTTGAAGTGTTTATGCAGAAAGGGTCATGGCTGTTCATTTATGGCCTGAAGCTCTCCGATAATGTGCTCTTTCTATATGATCACGAATTCGGAGACCTCCAGCCGCTCTCAGGAATTGAGGCCGTTTTGAATCAGTGGTGGGAGATTGAGCTGGCTGATGCAGCAGAACAAGCATGACACCAACCCTGGATTCGCCGTCCTCAACCCCGCGTTGCCTCAGGTCCCGCCTCACGGGACCCTCGCCCTTCGGGCAGCCTGGCGGCTGGTTGTCTCGCTCCGCTCGGCTGGCTCGGTCATGTCTTGCGTGCCGTCGGGAGTCTGTCGCTCGCCTCGCAACTCTAGCGCTGCGCGGCTCCGCCTTTGTTGATGATGCTCCGCACCCCAGCGGCAGTAGTGCAGCCCGTCGTACAGATGGTATCTTCTGATTTTGTGGGAAGGAAGGAGGAATCAGCCACTCTGGGGAGGGAGTGGGACGGGTCTTTTTCCCGATTCCTGTGTTGCTCGTCGGTTGCGAATCTAGGTGCAAGCGCCCCGTGCCGCTGCTCCAGCCGCTCCCACCCCAAGCCCCGCCGCGCATGAGTCGCGCCAGCGGCCCTCCATGGTTGCCATCAGGTAGCGGGTGCTTTTTCGATGGCTGTCTCCCTTCGGTCGGCTCGCCACCCAGCGCCCGTGTCACGCCTCATGCTGATGCGGCCCACCCGCCGACCCACTGCCTCGGTTGCTGCGCACCGTTCTCTCGCTGCGCTCGACCACCGGCCGCAGGCTGCCATTCTTCCGGAATGGGGGCGGAAACGGTTGGTTGCCAGGGGATGCGGTTGCTCGGCCGAGCTGAGCACCACGCAGATCTACACTTGGGTCAGCATCCGGCAGTTGAAACAGGTGCACACCGCCTGCCACCTTGCGGAAATCGAGCGGCCCGCCCGAGGGAAGGAGACAAGCCGTGGATCCGTTATTCGCAAACATCCCTGCGGTGTCCAACCGCAACCACCAGGACCAGAAGCTCTCCGTCCTTGATCTGGCAGAGGATGCGGTAATGGCCGACCCGGTAGCGCCACAGCCCTGCCAGGTCTGCCTTGAGACCCTTGCCGAACCGGCGCGGATCACCATCACTGGCAATCCGTCCGTCGAGATAGGTAATGATGTCGCGCTGGGCCTGCTTGCCGAGCTTGCGGAGTTCCTTCAGCGCCCGTTCGTCGAACCTATAGACCCAGCTCATGCTTCACTTCTTCTGCGGAATAGGTCTTGCCCGGACGCTCCAGACGTTGCGTGGCCAGATAAACGTCCTCCAAGTCTTCGAGGTGTTCGAGGATCGCCTCGCGGGCGTAGAAGGTCTTGGTGCGTCCGGTCATTTTGGCCAGACGTTCCAGACGCCTTTCGATTTCGGGATCGAGTCGGATGGCGAGCATGAGAGGGAATCCTACCGTCGCTATACACGTATAGCAAGCGGCAGAACCTCTTTCTTTTTGCTGCTTTAGCTGCTTCCTTAGCGGCCTGATGACCGGTGCGGCTAAAGGAGAAAGCCTCCCTGCCAGCCTCGCGGGTGTTGCTGCTTCTGGTCGGAACGCTTCTTTTGGGCGGAACACGCGTCTGGGGTTTTGCGGCTCCGTCACAACCCGTGTCGGGGCAAACTGTCCTAGCAAGTCCTTCATTGTGCTATTTCAGAGCGAGGCTGCGAAGGCTTCAAGGGAATCGGAGACAATGGCGGCGCGGTGGAGGGCGCGGAGTTTTTCGGGATCGGCGATGGCGTTGAGGGAGTCGCGGAGGCCGTCGGGGATGGGGCCGAAGCGGAGATCGAGGGCTTCGAGGACGGATTGGCGGCTGGCGGCGAGGGTGCCGTCCTGGCGGCCTTTGAGTTCGCCGGTCTTGAAGCCTTGCTGGATTCCTTCCTGAATTCCTTCCTGGCGGCCTTCCTGGCGGAGATGCTGGGCAAGAGTCATGGCGCTGGTGCGGTGGGCTTGGTTGCGGACGCCTTGAATTTTGCGGAAGACGAGGGGCCTGTCAATTGGGTCGGTACGATCGAAGACGTAGGGGATGAAGCGGTCGAAAAGGCGGCGGGAGACATTGGCGAGGAGGTTGTTGTCCCAGACGGCGTTGCCGAGGAGGCGGCCGATGGGTTCGGCTTTGAGGGCGCGGAGGACGAAGATGCCGTCGGGCGTGCCGCGGATGGCGTGGAAGGGGATGGCGGCGAGTTGGATGAGGCGGAAGGCGAAGTCGGGGATGAAGGGCCGGAGGAAATCGAGTGCGGCGGAGTTTCCGAAGAGGGAGGAGAACTGGGTGCTGAGGTTCCAGACTTTGCGGTCCTGGGCGAGGACGACGGGGACGATGACTGGGAGCGGTTTGGAGTTGCCGAAGAGGCGGATCCATTCTTCCCAGATGCGGACCATGTAGCGGAGGAGGCGGAGGGCGATGAAGGGGTCGCGGGTGGATTGGTGTTCGAAGAGGAGGTGGACGCA
>JAIXVE010000035.1 GCA_027483175.1 Verrucomicrobiaceae bacterium
ATGCGGACGGAGTGGTCGAGGGAGGGTATGACGGGATCGTGCCGATGGTGGATGCGTGGGAGATTGAGAATTTCATCGATCAGGGATTGCTAGCGACGGCGCCGTTCCGGGTGGACGGCGCGCCGGGGAAGCCGCGGAAGGTGCTGTACAATCGCGGGTTCATCTGGCTGCAGTTGCTGAATCAGGGTCATCGGATGCGGGCGGTGGCGGTGGCGGATGCGCATTCGGTGCATGGGAACGGGGCTGGTGGCTGGCGCACGTGGCTGCCATCGGGCACTGATGATCCTGAGAAGGCGGACTGGCGTGAGCTTTCCCGGGCGGCGAAGGCCGGGCATTCGGTGCTGAGCACGGGGCCGTTCATGGAGGTTTCGTGCAATGGTGCGCCGCCCGGGTCGGAGATTCATGCGCCGGGGGGCAAAGTGGTGATCAAGGTCCGGGTGCAGTGTGCGGGATGGCTGGACATTGACCGCGTGCAGATTTTTGTGAATGGGCGGCAGCCGAGGGAGCTGGATTTCACGCGCGCGAGTCATCCTGACTGGTTTGGGTCTGGAACGGTGCGGTTTGAGCGGGAGATTCCGGTGACGCTTGAGGCGGACGCGCATCTGATTGTGATGGCGGCGGGGATGCAGGGGGATTTGCGGGCGGCGTTTGGGTCGAGTGCGCAGGCGGTGCTGAAGCCGATGGCGTGGCACAATCCTGTTTATGTGGATTGCGACGGCGATGGCTGGAAGGCGTCGGGCGACACCCTTGGATTTGAGATTCCGCATGGGCGGCTGACGGTGGACGAGGCGCTGCGGCTGTTGAGTGTGACGCAGTGAGCCATCCCAATTGGGGGTGGCGATTGCCGTTGCGGAACAATGAAACAATGTTCATGTGTTCTCGTGAGCAGCGCGTGTCGGGCAACCGAGCTGGCCTAGTCTTGAAACAGAGACCGGATTGCTGCGAGAATCAGGGTAATACAGGGACCTGGGGAGGTGGGGCGAAAGCTCTGCCTCCCCGAACCGTTTCGGGGGGGCAGGAAGGGGTGGCGCGAAGCGTGGAGCTGATTTAGGGGGTGGGGATGCGACCTGCCCCGATGCTTGTCCGACGGCTTTTTCTGTTTGCCTGTGCTGCTGCGGTGGTGACGGTGTTTGGTGCTTTTTTTCTGCCTGATACGATTGAGGTGGAGGAGACGGTGGTGATTGCGGTGCCACCGGCGGTGGTGTGGGGGCAGATTGCGGAGTTGCCCAAGTGGGAAGCGTGGGGGCCGTGGTTCCGGGGGGACACGCTGGTGGAGACGAAGTACACGTCGCCGGCTGGGGCGATTCCGCCGGCTGGGCAGATGATGACGTGGAGCAGTCGGTCGCAGGGGACTGGGAGGATCAAGGTGACGGGGGCGGTTCCGGTGCAGGCGCTGATGGTGGCGTGTGATTTCGGGGAGACAGGGGATGCCGGGTGCCATGTGACGCTGACGGGGACGGCGGGCGGGGGGACGGAGGTGCGATGCCGACTGACGTCAGGAGCGTGTCGGAACCTTTCGCGGCGGTACTTCGGGTTGCTGGTGAGGTCGTCGGTCCGGCAGTTGGTGGCGGAAGGGCTTGGCGGGTTGAAGACGCATTGTGAGGCGCTGCCGGTGGTGGATTCCGGGCGCTGAGGGCGGTCAGGCGCTGGCGAGGATGGCTGGGTCCCAGTCTTTCCAGACGGGGTCGAAGCCGCGGTTGCGCAGGAGAGTGGCGATTTCGGCTGGGGAGCGGTGATCAGCGATGTCGAATTGGCCGGTGGCGGAGTCGTCGCTGTTTTTCTGTTCGAGTTCGACGCGGCGGCCTTTGACGGTGAGGTGGAGGTCGTCGCGGCCCTGGCCGGTGTAGCCGCCGGGTTCGGTGTGGCTTCCGGCGCTCATGGAGGTGATGCCGAGAGGGAGGAGGGCGTCGCGGAGGGCGGCGGGTTCGCGGGTACTGAGGACGATGCCGGTGTGTGGGAAGCAGATGCGGAAGGCGCAGACGAGCTGGACGAAGGTACGGTCATCGAGCCAGTACTGGGGTTTGAAGTCGCCGGCGGCCGGGCGGAGGCGAGGGAAGGCGACCGTGCAGGCGGCTTTCCAGCATTGGGATTCGAGGTGTTCGAGGTGAGCGCCGAGGCTGAGGGCTTCGCGTTGCCAGTCGGCGAGGCCGAAGAGGGCGCCGAGACCGAGACGGCGGAAACCGCCGGCGTAGCCGCGTTCCGGGCAATCGAGGCGCCAGTCGAAGTCTTTTTTGGGGCCTGCGGTGTGGTAGGCGGCGTAGGCGGTGCGGCAGTAGGTTTCCTGGTAGACGACGAGGCCTTCTGCGCCGGAGTTGACCATGCGTGCGTACTCGGGGGTTTCCATGGGGCCGACCTCGATGGCGAGGGTGGGGACTTTTTCGCGGAGGGCGGCGAGGCAGGCTTCGAGGTAGCCGTCGCTGACGAATTTGGGGTGTTCGCCGGCGACGAGGAGGATGTGGCGGAAGCCGAGGGAGAGGAGGTGTTCGGCTTCGCGGACGACCTGGGGGATGCTGAGGGTGACGCGGAAGATGGGGTTGTCGCGGGAGAAGCCGCAGTAGGCGCAGTTATTGACGCACTCGTTGGAGAGGTAGAGTGGAGCGAA
>JAIXVE010000144.1 GCA_027483175.1 Verrucomicrobiaceae bacterium
CGCCAGCGCGATGCCGTTGTGAAGTAGAAACTCGGATGCTGCAATAATCATGGTCGTGCCAGCCCTGCGGGGAGCCAGGTGAAAGTTAAGGTTCGGGGAAGGGGCGGCGATTTTATCGGCCACCCCCACCCGCGCAACTGTTGATTTTCTGCCATTCACGGAACCGCGGCCCCACCCGCATCCCACCCCGCCCCCCCGACTCCTCCCAACCCGCCCCTCAACACCCGCCAGCACCCGATCCTGACAATCCCATCTCCACTAACCTTTCATAAGCCGCCACTCTACCCATCCATTCCTTTCCCCCCGGATGCTCCCTTTTCACCCGGAATCACGGCCCCGCCAACGCCGCCAACCCACCCGCCGGATGCAGGAAATACTTTCTCCAATCTTCGCATCCAGCGCAACCGCTCGCCGCACCCGCACCGTTTGTCATCCGCTGCCAGGATGGCAGAATAAATCAAAACTACCAATACCTAATTCATATGAAAACACTCCTCCTTCTCTCCGCCGTCGCCGCTGCCTTCCAGTTCAGCGCCATCACCGCCTCCGCGGACGAAAAACAAACCGTGGTCGAAATCGCCGCCGGTAACAAGGACTTCTCCACGCTCGTCGCCGCAGTGAAGGCCGCCGGTCTCGCCGAAACCCTCTCCGGTAAAGGCCCTTTCACCGTCTTCGCCCCAACCAACGAAGCCTTCGCCAAGCTCCCTAAGGGCACCGTCGAAGACCTCCTCAAGCCAGAAAACAAGGAGAAGCTCGCCGCTATCCTCACCTATCACGTCGTCTCCGGCAAGGTCCTCGCCAAAGACGTCAAGGCTGGTGACGTGAAGACCGTCAACGGCGCTTCCGCCAAGATCGTCACCGAAGGCGGCGTCACCATCGCAGGTGCCAAAGTCGTCAAAACCGACATCGTCGGCAGCAACGGCGTCATCCACGTCATCGACTCCGTCATCCTGCCACCAGCCAAGTAATCCCCCCATACGATAGTCTGTCCCCACAACAGGCGGAACGGTTCACCCGTTCCGCCTGTTGCCTTTTCCACCAACCTCTCCCAGCCAAGCCCCTCTCCCAACACGCCCCGGGAACGCGCGGCTCTGTACTCTCGCCCTCTCCGCACAAGCTAGCCGAAGGCTCTGGACTGCTGTCAGCATTACAGCTCTCCCTGCGCACGGAGTGCGCCGCCAGCCCCTCCCCACAAGCCCCCTCTCCCCACACGCCCCCGTCCCGTAGGGACGACCGGTCAATAGCCGGGGGTCCCGCGAGCCACTCGCGGCACCCCCGGTTCCCAACAACATAACACAGGACCCCGTAGGGGTCCGCCCCTCCGTTCAAGCAGCCGCAGGCTCTGGACTGCTGGGAGAATCACAGCTCTCTCTGCGCACGGAGTGCGCCTGCCAGCCCCTCCCAACAAGCCCCCTCTCAAATCTCTAACTTCTCACTTCTCACTTCGCCTCCCCTCAGCACGACGTCGGCACCCGCCGCGCCACCTTCACCGTGTGCGGCACCGCCGCCGCCACAATCTTCAGACACTCCACCGCCCCGCTCGGCTTCCCTGGCAAAGTGATCACCAGCGCATCATCCACCACCGCCGCCAGACTCCGCGACAGAATCGCATTCGGCAGCGCAGCAAACGATACCATCCGCATCGCCTCCCCGAACCCCGGCAACTCCACCCGCATCATCCCCCGCACCGCCTCCGGCGTCACATCCCGCGGCCCGATCCCCGTCCCGCCAGTCGTCAGCACCAGCTCACAACCCTGCGCAATGAACGACCGCACCGCCACCTGAATCGCCTCCAGATCATCCGGCACCAATCCCTCCGCCATCACCACCCAGCCCAGCCCCTCCACCGCCTCCCGCACCGCCGGGCCGCCAAGGTCATCATAAGCTCCCGCCGCCGCGCGGTCGGAAATCGTCAGTATCCCACAGGGTATCATAATCGTCTCCTTTCCTCACAACACCCGCCGCAGCACCGTGTCGTCCAGACACCGGGGATCCGTCTCCGGATAATCCAGCGTGCAGTGCAATCCCCGGCTCTCATGCCGCGACTGCGCACTGTCCACAATCAGCGCCGCCACCTGCACCAGATTCCGCAACTCCAGCAGCTCCGGCGTGATCTTGAAATTCCAGTAAAACTCCTGCACCTCCCGCTGCAGATTCCTCAGCCGCGTCGCCGCACGCTGCAGCCGCTTCGTCGTCCTCACAATCGACACATAATCCCACATCAGCCGCCGGATCTCGTCCCAGTTGTGATAGATCACCACCAGTTCGTCCACGTCCGTCACATTCCCCGCCCGCCACGCCGGAATCACCGGAGCCACCCCCGGCACCTGCCCTAGCGGACTCCGCCGCACCATGTCCACCACCGCCCGCCGCCCCACCACCGCTCCCTCCAGCAGCGAATTGCTCGCCAGCCGGTTCGCCCCGTGCAACCCCGTGCATCCAACTTCCCCCACCGCATACAACCCGCGCAGGCTCGTCGATCCATTCACATCCGTCCGCACCCCCCCACATTGATAGTGCGCCGCAGGCACCACCGGAATCGGCTCCTTTGTGATATCCAGCCCCGCCTCCAGACACGTCTGGTAAATATTCGGAAACCGCTCCCGCAGAAACGCCCCATCCTTCGACCGCATGTCCAGATAAACACAAGGATTCCCCGTCCGCTTGATCTCCCGGTCAATCGCCCGCGCCACAATGTCCCGCGGAGCCAGCGATCCCCTCACATCATACTTGTGCATGAACTCCTTCCCGTCCGCACCTATCAAGACCCCGCCCTCCCCTCGCATCGCCTCCGTAATCAGAAAATTCTTCACCGACGGATGATACAGACACGTCGGATGAAACTGCACGAACTCCATGTTCGCAATCGTCGCCCCCGCACGCCACGCCATCGCCACCCCGTCCCCCGTCGCAATCACCGGATTCGTCGTGTACTGATACACGCGCCCGCAACCCCCAGTCGCCAGCACCACCCGGTCCGACCGGAACGTGATCACTTCCCCACTCCGCTCATCCAGCACATAAAGCCCCAGCACCCGATCCTCCGTCGCATACCCTAGCTTCCCAGCCGTGATCAGGTCGATCGCAAAATGCTCCTCGAAAAACTCAATCCCCGCCGTCTCCCGAGCCCGCTCCAGCAATCGCTCCGCAATCTCCCGCCCCGTCGTGTCCTCGTGATGCAGAATCCTCCGCCGCGTGTGCCCGCCCTCACGCCCCAGATTCACCACCCGGTTCTCACCCTCCCCGCTCCCGTCAAACCGCACCCCTAGCGCAATCAGCTCCGCCATCCGCGTCGGCCCCTCCTCCACAATCGTCCGCACCACCTCCTCCCGGCACAACCCAGCCCCCGCATCCAGCGTGTCCGCCACATGCAGCTCGAAACTGTCATCCTCCCCCATCACGCACGCCACCCCACCCTGCGCCCACGCCGTATTCGACTCCCCTGCCCCCTTTTTCGACAACACCGCCACCCGCCCGTGCCGCGCCGCGTCCAGCGCAAACGACAACCCGGCAATGCCGGTTCCAACCACGACAAAATCAAAGGCAACCATGTGAGTTTCTTAGAACCGCCACCATGCCCCGCCTCCCCACCTTGCAATCCCGGATTTCACCCGCACTTCA
>JAIXVE010000147.1 GCA_027483175.1 Verrucomicrobiaceae bacterium
CCATTCTTGTTGTCCGTCGCCGTCCCCAGTCCACTCACATTCACAGACAACCTCACATTCACCGTCGACCGCGCCCGGTCGATCACAAAATCCCGCGCCCCGATCGCCTTGTACGAAAACGTCTCCGTCCCGCTGAAATCCGCATTCGGCGTGTACCGGAACGACCCATCTCCCGCCACACTCACCGTCCCATTCGCCGGCGGCACTGTCACCACCGCATTCAATCCCGTTTTCGGATACGCAGCCGTATCATTCCCGAATATCCCCGGAGCCGCCACCACCAGCGGCACATCCTCCGAAGTCGTGTAAAGATCAGCAGTCGCAGTCGGCGCACCAGCCACACGGCCAGCCGCAAGGCCAAGGACAATCAGTAGGCGTTTCATGGGGAACGGGGGGGCTCAACGCCACACTCAGGCGTCCCCACAATCGTGCGGGTTTCACCCCCCGCCCGCAATCTCTTTTTCCCATCCCCCAATCACCAAAAAAGTCACCCACCAGCCCTCTCTCCCGTCCCGCACATCATCCCTTTGTCCCAAAGGGACAACGCATACCAGCCTGGGGTGTTACCCAAGGACTTGGGTAACACCCCAGGAAAGCCCCAACCAATCCTCCCGCGTCCTGTAGGGACGCCGCATACCACCATCTCCTCCCACTCCCCACACGCCCTCCGAACCAGCCAGCCGAAGGCCCTGGACTGCCGTCAGCATTACAGCTCTCTCTCGCGCACGGAGTGCGCCTACCCGCCCTCTCCCCACAAGCCCCAAAGTGGAAGCGGCGTCCCGCCGCTTACCTCCCCACAAGCCCCCCTCCGAACCAGCAGCCGAAGGCTCTGGACTGCTGTCAGAATTACAGCTCTCTCGCGCGCACAGAGTGCGCCTACCCGCCCTCTCCCCACCAGCCGGTGGCGTCAGCCACCGGTCTAACATCATAATAAACCCCGCCCCGGCAGGGGCGGCAACACCACCAACCTGCCACGCTCTCCACCCATCTGCCCCTCACTTTCCATAACACTCTCAGCACCAAAAACCAACCACCGCCCGCTCCCAGCCACATCCTCCATCGCCTTCAACACCCGCACGCAACACGCGAACAACCGGCTTGCCAAGCGCGCCCGAAAACAAACCGCATCAGCCCCGCCACCCGCCGTCCGATGTGTCAGCCCCATACTAAAAACCATCCGGTCTGGTCGTTGGAATATTCACGAGGCATCTCCGCTCCCGGCCTCTCCTCTCGATAAAAATCGGCTCGAAGCTCGGCTGCCCATCTCGCAATGACTGCCTCATCTATTGCTCCTGCCACGAAAACGCGGTCACTGTACGGTTCCAACTCACCATCTGCATCCTCAAACTCACCCACCGGAATCACGCAGCGACTCACTCCCGACTCCTCGCTCAATCTGGTCAGTGCCGCCTGGAAATCGGCGTTGCTGGGATGCGGCTCAAGATTTGGTGCTAGGCAGCAATCACCTGAACACCTGGAGAAGAACTCGCCAATCGAAAGGTAAGCAACGAAACGGTATCTCTTGCCCTTCGCACATGGCATACACAGTCCGCCCGTCTGACTCGCCGTCGCAGGCAGAATCGTGGTGGTGCAGATGCGGCAAATCGTTTGAGAGCTCATGGCTTGCGAATAGTCCTAACCTTCAATATCTCGAACCGCCGGGACGGGGTGAGCGTCGAAACGGGAGGCGGGTTCATTCACGGAAAACACGGCCCACAAAGCTGCCCTAGCGGTTGTCCATCCCCGCCTTGTTCGCCCGTTCATGGTTTGGTTGTGTGCTTCTGTCCATTTTTCCTCGCCACGTAGTAGCTCACGAATCCTCCAACGGCCACCCCCCCGAGTGCCCACACCACAAGGCCCGTGACCAATCGGTCGTAGCTCATCGCCTGCCCTCTCAGTGCCTTGAGAGTTTCTGGAATCAAACACATCAGGATCCACATGAAACCACCCCAAAACGTGGCCATCCGAATGAACACCTTCCCGGGACTCAGCTGGGTTGGTGTGGTCGACATAGCAGGCGGCAAAACCTGCCGGTCTCGGAAGTACATTCGGTATGGCAAATACCAGAGTGGCGAAGTAACGGCCAGAATAAGTAAGGAAAAGACGTTCCAGAGGCACGGGATGCGGCGGAGACAGCTCGGACACACTAACCCAAGCCAATTCCGAAACCCATTCTTTCCCGCCCATACCCTAGAAGGGTGCATCTCGTGGCAGTGCGGACAGACCACGTAGCTTCGTTCCCCAATGGCAAGCTCACAACTCTTGCACTCAAGCGCCTCCTTCGGAATGCGCTGGCCAAGCATCAGTTCATTAACGACCAATCCAGGGTTCAATATCCAGTGAATCAGCGCCAAGTTGGGCAGCCGCCAAATCTTGAAATTGCGATCTCCGCACTTTGGACAGTCTGGATTCATGGCGAAGGCATGGAAATACCGTTCAAACAGCCCATTGGCACTGAGTCATTCCGGTGAACGTTCAACGTTTGCAACAAGCTCTGAATCACTGGACATAAACGGATTTCTGCGACCATATCCCGGCTAACCTCCCTGTCAATCAATTCCCGGTTATGTCAGAACCAGGCTGGCTTCACGTTCCGTCAAAACTGGCCGACAGCGCTCCGGAACCACAATCCCCGCCACCCTCACGCAAACCCCGGCACCGGCCCGCGCCGCACCACCGGCTTCATCACCGGCTTCTCATCCAGCGCCATGTTCCGGTGCACCCACACACTCTGCACCAGCCCGAACAGAAACAGATTCATCACCAGAAACGTCCCCCCGTAACTCACCAGCGGCAGCGGAATCCCCGTGATCGGCATCAGCCCGATATTCATCCCAATGTGCTCGAAGATATGCGCAAACAGCAACCCGATCACCCCAGCCACCACCAGCCTCCCTAGCGCATCCCGCGCAAAAAACGCCACCGTCAGACACATCATCAGCAGAAACACAAAACCACCCACCATCATCGCCGCACCCCGAAACCCGAAGCTCTCGCACACCACCGCAAAGATAAAGTCATCGTGCGCCGTCAGCTTCGGCACAATCCCCAGCTGCGTCAGATTCGGTAGATTCGCCTGCTGCGACGCCACATCCACTCCCTTCCCCTCCCAACCCGACGACCCCACCGCCTTCAGCAGCGCATCCAGCGCCCATCCCTCCCCCTTCACGTTCACCGCGCGCCCAGCCGCCATGTCGATCGGCACCCGGATCCGGTCCTGCTGATATGGCTGCAATGCCAGAAAATACACCGGCGGCACCATCGCCAACCCAGCCAACCCCACCGAGATCAACACCCGGAACGGAATGCACCCCACCGTCATGATCACCGCCGCAATCGGCAGCATCACCATCGCCGATCCCATGTCCCCCAACTTCAAAACCATCAGAAACGGCACCGCAAACACCGCCCCGCTCACGAGAAACCTCACCAGATAGTTCCGCATCCACATGAACCGCTTGTGTCCCTCCCCCAGGACCACCGCCATCGTCAGAATCGTCGAAGCCACCGCCACCTGCGCCGGCTGAAACTGACCAATCCCCGGCAACCGCAGCGCAATCGGCTGCCCGTGCACCTCAATCCCGAACTTGAATAGCGCCCCCACCATCCCAATCCCGCCCGCATACATCAGAAACGCCCCCCACCTCAGCCACTTGTAGTCAATCAGCGCCGCCGGAAAAAACACCAGCGACCCAATCATCGCCCAGTTGATCTGCTCCCGCCACTTCCCTGTCAGAAACGCCAGATCCCCATCCCGGAAATGCACCGCCGCATAAATCGAATACACCCCGGACCCCAGCAGCGCCACCATCGTGACAAAGAGGATCCAATGCATGCCAAGAAACTTGCGGAAAAGCGGGGTCATGGTCGGTTTCCCCTAAACTGCCCCGCCAACTCCCTGCCCGCAACGGAGGACTCATCCCTCCTCTCACCCTCAGAACAATTCCCCGCGCAACCACGCCTCAGGAACCCCCATCGCTGCCGCCCCTTTCTCCTCCCCAACCACCACCTCCTCCCGCACCTCCACCGCCCTCACCACATACCACGGCGTCGGCTCCCCTTGGCTCGCGCAACTCACCGGCACCCCACCCTCACCCCCCACCACCCCAGCCACCGCCGCCGCCGCCAGCTCCGGATGATTGCAGTCCCGACTCAAATGCCCCAGCACCACCCGCTGCAACCGGCCCACCCCAGCCGCCACCACCAGCTCGGCCGCCTGCTGATTCGATAAATGCCCGTGCCTCCCCGCAATCCGCTGCCGCGTCGACCACGGCCGCTTCGTGTCCTTCGCCAGCAGGTCCGGATCATAATTCGCCTCGAGAAACAACGCATCCACCCCAGCCAACCGCGTCTCCACCAATCGCGTCGCGTGCCCCAGATCACTCACCACCCCCAACCGCACCCCTCCAGCCGAAAACACATACCCCACCGGCCCCACCGCATCATGCGGCACCGCAAACGTCTCCACCCCCATCCCCGCAAACTCAAACTTCCCCCCACAAGGAATCGTCCGCCACTTCCCACCATCCACCACCAACTCCCCGAGCACCGCCCGCGTCATCGGCGTCGCCAGCACCGGCACCCCATGCGCCTTCGTGAAATTCGCCAACCCCTTCACGTGATCCCCGTGCTCGTGCGTCAGCAGTATCCCGCTCAACCCTCCCGGCTCCACCCCCACCGCCTCCATCCGCACCCGCAACTCCCTCGCACTCAACCCCGCATCAATCAGCAACACCGCCCCCCCACAGCGCACCAGCGCCGCGTTCCCCGCACTCCCGCTCCCCAGCACGCAAAACTCAATCATCCCCATCACTCTGCCCTCCCCTCCATCCCTCTGTCAATCGCACCCAACCCCCATCCCTTCCTCCTGAGTCTTTTTAAAAAAATCAACCCGATATCTTGCGCCCACACCCCATCCACACCACAACATTTTGTGCCTTTCCTCAGAATCCGCTTGGCACCCTCCACCCACTCCCCCATCTTATCCCCCAATCCCTTTCTCTCAGGGAACGAAATTGTCAAGATTTCTAAAATATGCGCCTGAAACGTCTCGAACTCCACGGATTCAAATCCTTCGCCGATAAGACGAAGATCGACTTCCATGAAGGCGTCACGGCCATCGTCGGCCCAAACGGCTGCGGCAAATCCAACGTCGTCGACGGGGTCCGCTGGGCCCTCGGCGAAACCTCCGCCAAAGCCCTCCGCGGCGGCGAAATGGCCGACGTCATCTTCAACGGCACCGATAAACGCAAACCCCTCAGCATGGCCGAGGTCAGTCTCATCTTCGACGACTGCGAAAAAGACCTCGGCGTCGCCTTCAACGAGGTCTGCATCACCCGCCGCGTCTTCCGCGACGGCAAAAGCGAATACGAACTCAACGGCAACACCTGCCGCCTCAAGGACATCAACAAGCTCTTCATGGACACCGGCGTCGGTCGCAGCGCCTACAGCATCATGGAGCAGGGCAAAATCGACATGCTCCTCAGCGCCAAACCCGAAGACCGCCGCCAGGTTTTCGAGGAGGCCGCCGGCATCACCAAAAGCAAAGCCGAAAAACGCGAGGCCCTCCGCAAACTCGAATACACCGAAGCCAATCTCCTCCGCGTCACCGACATCCTCGCCGAACTCAAACGCCAGATGGGCACCAGCCAACGCCAGGCCGCCAAAGCCCGCCGCTGGCAGGACCTCCACAAGGATGTCCTCATCCTCGACTCCCACCTCCACTCCAGAAAATTCCGCGACCTCTCCTCGGAACGCGACGCCCTCGACTCCAGCATCGCTACCCTCCGCTCCACCCAGTCCGAAGCCGAAGAACGCATCCGCGACGAAGAAGCCGATGTCGCCGCCGAACGCGCCGACCTCCGCGAAATGGAATCCCTCCTCACTTCCCTTCGCCACCAGCTCAACGAACGCCAGAACCTCATCCACTCCGCCGAAAACCGCATCGGCTTCAACTCCGAACGCGAACGCGAGCTCTCCTCCCTCATCGAACGCAACGA
Organism: Verrucomicrobiaceae bacterium; assembly: GCA_027483175.1. Classification (GTDB taxonomy): domain Bacteria; phylum Verrucomicrobiota; class Verrucomicrobiia; order Verrucomicrobiales; family V1-33; genus V1-33. Next base: position 6,000 of record JAIXVE010000147.1, read on the forward strand.
ACACGACATCGCCGCCAGCAACGAACGGCTCTCCCATCAGGAAGAGGAACTCCGCTCCACCGACTCCGCCCTCTCCGCCATCACCGAAAACCTCGTCCGCCAGAAAGCTCAGATCGAGGAACATTTCCGCATCGCCGCCGCCACCCGCGAAGACCGGCTCCGCATCGAATCCTCCCTCCGCGAGGCCCGCAAGGCCATGCATCTCGCCGAGAGCAACATCGCCTCCGCCCAGGCCGCCATCTCCAGTCACCAAAGTCAGGGCGACACCGACCGCTCCCGCCAGGACCAGCTCCAGCGCGACTCCGATTCCCTAACCGCAGACCGCGAATCCAGACTCACCGACGAATCCCGCCTCAAGGAATCCATCGAATCCCTCAAGGACGAAATCGAATCCCTCGAACTCGCCCTCCACCAGCGCGAAAAAGAAGCCCAGGCCGCCGACATCGAAGCCGCTCAACTCAATAAAAAACTCCAGGAACTCACCCGCTTCCACAGCGAACGCTCCAGCCGCGCCGGTGTCCTCCGCCAGCTCATCGCCGCAGGCGAAGGGCTCGAAAAAGGCACCCGAAAGGTCCTCGCAGGCCTCAACCAGCCCGACCACTTCAAAGCCGGGGTCCGCGGGCTCCTCTCCTCCTTCATCGAGGTCGAACGTCAGTACATCCCAGCCGTCGAAGCCGCTCTCGGCGAAAACCTCCAGGCCGTCCTCGTCTCCGACTCCCTCCTCGCAGAATCCATCATCGAAACCCTCCGCCGCGATCAGCTAGGCCAGGCCCTCGTCCTCCCCGAAGACCTCCTCCGCACCACCGGCGAATACCAGATGCTCACCCCGCCGGAAGGCGGCCTCGCATGGGCCGCCGACGTCGTCAGCGCTCGCGAATCGGTCCGCCCCATGGTCCACCAGCTCCTCGCGAACGTCCTCATCGTCCCCGACGTCGCCACCGCCCTCCGCCTCAAACGCGAAAACCCCGAAATCGTCTTCGCCACGCTCTACGGCGAATTCATCAGCATCGAAGGGGTCGTCTCCGGCGGCACCGAAGCCGATCGCGCCGGCTCCATGCTCCAGCGCCAGACCGAACTAGCCGATCTCGACGCCGAGGTCGCTACCCTCGAAGCCAATCTCAACGCCGCCGACGCCGAACTCATCGCCCGCCAGAACGACGCCCGCTCCGCCCGCATCGCTCTCGACGAACAACGCGAAATCCTCCAGGCCCGCAGGGTCCAGGAAAGCCAGCTCTCCGGCCAACTCACCCTCGTCTCCCGCGACCTCCAGGCGCTCTCCTCAAAACTCGAATCCCTCGACTGGGAACGCTCGGAACTAGCCAAACGCCAGGACGCCGTCGCCCTCAAACTCGAAGACGCCTCCGCCCGTCTCGCCGACGCCTCCGACGCCCTCCAGTCCCACCGCGACGAAGCCGCCAGTCTCGAAGCCGCCATGGACGCCGCCGCCCGCAACGAGGCCGATGCCAATGACCTCCTCGGCGAACTCAAAACCGCCCTCGCCGTTGAACAACGCGCCGAACAAGCCCTCCGCGAACAGCGTTCCCCCATGGACGCCCGGCTCCGCGAACTCCTCGACGTCATCCAGCGCCGCGAACACGAAATCATCACTTACAAGGAGCGCATCGCCAACGCCGACGCAGAAAACGCTAGGCTCCACGAGGAAATCGCCGCCTCCCGCTCCCTCGTCTCCGAACTCGCCGACCAGATCGAAAGCCGCTCGGAAGAACGCACCTCCCGCTCCGCCTCCCTCTCCGAACGCGAACGCGCCCTCGACTCCACCCGCCGCCAGATCCACGCCCTCGCCGAACAACGCGGCCGCGAGGAAGTCCGCGTCACCAAGGTCTCCCTCCGCATGGAAAGTCTCCACACCTATGCCTCGGAACGCTATCAAATCGACCTCACCTCCTTCGAACCTACCCTCCCCGCCCTCGTCGCCACCATCGACAGTCTCAAAGCCGCTCGATCCAGACCCTCCTCCCGCCGTCAGAACCCGAACGCCCGCTCATCCTCCGACGACGAACCGGACGCCGACGACGAGGCCATCGCCGAAGCCGCCCTCGCCGCCGCAGGCTTCCAGGACTCCGATTCCCCAGCCCCGCACAGCGACGATTCCGACACCCCATCCCCTGACGAAATCCTCGCCTCCGATATCGACTGGGACTTCGTCGAATCCTCCGTCACCGACCTCAAACAGCGCCTCGACAGCATGGGCCCAGTCAACCTCGACGCCATCAAGGAATTCGAGGAACTCGAAGAACGCCACAACTTCCTCCAGCGCGAAAACGACGATCTCGCCAACGCCAAATCCGAACTCCTCGGCATCATCCAGCGCATTAACGACGAAACCAAAAAACGCTTCGTCGAAACCTTCATCAAGGTCCGCGACAACTTCCGCGGCACCTTCAAGGAACTCTTCGGCCAGGGCGGCCAGGCCGACCTCATCCTCGTCAACGAAAACGACCCGCTCGAAAGCGGCATCGAGGTCATCGCCAAACCCCCAGGCAAAAAACCCACCAGCATCTCCCTCCTCTCCGGCGGCGAACGCTCCATGACCGCCGTCGCCCTCCTCTTCTCCATCTACATGGTCAAACCCAGTCCGTTCTGTATCCTCGACGAGCTCGACGCCCCGCTCGACGAATCCAACATCGGCCGCTTCCTCAAAATGCTCGATAAATTCATCGAGAAAAGCCAGTTCGTCATCGTCACCCATAACAAACGCACCATGCGCCGCGCCGA
>JAIXVE010000031.1 GCA_027483175.1 Verrucomicrobiaceae bacterium
CTAACCCGTTCTCCACTTGGCCCAAAGGGACAACCCATACCAGCCCGGGGCAACGCCCCGGGTCTAACACACAAATGAACCCCCGCCCCGGCAGGGGCGGCACCCCCTCCCAACACGTCCCCCACAAACCCACCTTCACCATTCCCAGTTCAAAACTTTCACCATCCAACCCTAACCCGTTCTCCACTTGGCCCAAAGGGACAACCCATACCAGCCCGGGGCAACGCCCCGGGTCTAACACACAAATGAAACACCGCCCCGGCAGGGGCGGCAACCCCCTCCCAACACGCCCCATCCCCCACCAGCCCACCTTCACCAATCTCAATTCCCAATCTCCAACCTCCAATCCCTCCGCTAACCTTCTCGCCGGAAAACCTCCATGCGCATCCACATCCTCAGCGATCTGCATCTCGAATTCGGTCCCATCGACCTTCCCCCAACCCCCGCCGACCTCGTCATCCTCGCCGGTGACATCCACCTCAAACTGAACGGCGTCCGCTGGATCCGCCACCAATTCCCCGACACCCCCGTCATCTACCTCGCCGGCAATCACGAGTACTACGGCGAAAAACTCCCCGGCCTCCTCGACAGAATCCGCGCCGAAACCACCGGCACTAACATCCACTTCCTCGAAAACGAATCCATCGACCTCGGCGGATTCCGGTTCTTCGGAGCCACGCTCTGGACGGACATGAAACTCCACGGCGACCCCCACATCGGATCTCTCGAGGCCCTCGCGATGAACGACTACAAAAGCATCCGCCGGTCCTCGGATTACCGGAAACTCCGGCCAGCCGACACCAGAGCCCAGCACGCCGCCTCAGTCCGCAACATCGAGCAATTCCTGAATGAGGGCGATCCCCGCCGCTCGGTCGTCATCACCCACCACGCCCCCTCCATGCGCTCCCTCCCGGATCACCGCAAACAGGATCCCGTCAGCTGCGCCTACGCCTCCCACCTCGACACCTTCATCGAACACCACGAACCTCTCCTCTGGATCCACGGCCACATCCACCACTCCCAGGATTATACCATTGGCAGAACCCGCATCCTCTCCAACCCGAGATCCTACGTCGTCGATCCCAATCCCGCCTTCAATCCATCCCTCGTCATCGACCTGGGCAGTGTTTGAGCAATCCCTCCAATCAGCGCATCCCTCCGCAGCAAGCAAAGTGGCACGGGCATCCTGCCTGTGACCCCATGCCGATGATCACGAAAGCAGCCGCGGTCATGAGCTTTCAACTCGTCGAAGCCGCGCAGCTCAAATAACAGTTACTCGGCAGGCTGTCCCAGCTTTTCCCCTCCAATCACCCTTCATGAGGAAGCATCCTCATCCGCGTCGACAAGCGCCAGCGAGTTAGCGAGATCCCCGGCCAATGCCATCCACCCCACCACCCGCCGCCGCACCAGGCACGGGCACAGGCGAAGGCACCGGCGCCGGCACCGACGAAGGCACGGGCACCGGCTCAGGCACCTCCCGCTTCCGCTCCTCTCCCGGCACCACCACCGCCCCGTCCCTCAGCTCCGCCGTCACCGCCACCGTCGTCGCCGCCACCCGACTCATCGGGCTCTCCAGCACCACTTTCTCAAGGACCTCCCCACGCTCCACCCGAATCCCAAAAGTCCTCACCTGCCTGCCCTTCACAATCCCCTCCGCAAACACCGAACCCGGCACGTCCAGCCGCCTCACATAATCCGCAAACTCATGCCCGGCCCGCAGCATCACCGTCTGCTCCACCCCGCCCGCATGATGCAGCGTCACTTTCATCGCCGGCACATTCGCCCCCGCCTGCCCACCCCACCCACCCACGCCACCCAGAAAATGCAGCCGCCCCACCGCAATCCCGACCGGTATCTCCACCTTCACAGGATACTCCGCCGCATGCGTCCCCGGCCGGTCCGCCCGCAGCACAATCAGGGTCTTCCCATCCCGCTCCACCGCCGGATCCGCAATCTCAAACGGAACCCCATTCGCCGTCACCCGCCCTAACCTCACAAAAGGCAGATTATTGTCACGGTTCGCCTGCGCACTGTACAATCCCATCCGGTTGTCCGCCGTGAACAACCCTGACAAATCCAGCACCCGGTACTTCCCGTTCTCCCCAGTCGCCGCACCACTCCCCGCCGCACTCCGCAGATACGCGAAAATGTCCCGCAGCACCTCCGCTCCCAGCATCTCCAGTCCCTCCGGCATCAGCGACTCCGCCACCACCCGCCGCCCCGCAATCTCCTCCTTCCGCAACTCCAGCACCACTCCCCCCGGCTGACGGATCGTCACCACACTCTCGTTCTCCCCAGCCACCAGGGCACTGTACTGCGTCCCGTCCTTCATCGTGATCTGCAAGGTCCGGTGCTCGTCATCCACCGACCGGTTCGGATCCACCACATGCACCAGCAGATCCGCCACCGGATGCCGACCCATCCCGTCCAGCGCCGGCCCGAACACCTGCCCCTCACCTCCCAGCTGATGACACGCCGCACAAACCCCGAACTGCACCTTCCCCCTAACCGGATCACCGGGCCGCTCCACCTCCGGCAGCAGCCGCGCAATCACTTCGTCCTTCGCCCCACTCGACCCGCTCCCCAGCTTCGCCAGCACCAGCTTCGCCCTCGCCGCCGTCGCCGCATCAGGATGCCCCGCCAGTCTCGACCGCTGCGTCGGACTCAGTAAACCCACACTAACCTGCCCCGTCTCCAGCCCCTCCAGCAGCATTCCCGCCCAGCCCGCCCGCTTCAGCAATCCCGCAATCACCGTGTCCCTCGCCGTCGCCCCCAACCCCGGCAACACCCGCATCAACCCCATCGCCGCCGCATCATCACCACTCGCCAGCAGCGCATTCGTCAACGCCTCCCGGAACACCTCCGTCTGCGCCCGACCCTGCAGCGCCGCCAGTTCCTCAATCACCCTCGGCTCCGAGCGCCGCACCGCCACCAGCGCCTCCACCGCCGCCACCCTCGTCTCCACCCGCTCCGCTCCATCCGCCGCCAGCTTCCTCAAGCGCTCCCGCAACATCGCCCGTTCACTCCCTAACACCCCATCCGCATCCCACACCTCCGCCACAGGCAACGCCGCCGCCGCCAGAACCGCATCCCCCGAAACCAGCAACCCCCTCAGCCTCTCCATCACCTCACCAGTCACCGCTGGCCCTCGCGGCGGCACCTCCCCCATCGCTCGCAACGCCACCGCCCCCAGCCGCGGCGACCCTCCCGCCGCCCGCACCACCACCACCACCGCTCCCGTATCCCCCCGCTCCGCCACCCCCTGGGCCAGCGACCGCACCAACCCGACCATCGCCTCATCCGCCTCCCCGCCCGCCGCCAGCGCCGCTCCGAGCTGCAACCCCGGATTCGTCGACGCCGCCGCTGCCGCCGCCGCCCGCAGCCACGGATCATCAAACGTCCCCTGCACCGCCGTCAGCACCGCCCCGCTCTCATCATCCAATCCCGCCGCCGCCAGCGCCCGCAACCCCGCCAGCCTCACCCTCACATCCCCATCCCGCAACGCCCGCTCGCTCTGCTCCCGGCTCAACCGCACCCGCCCAGCCTCCGCCGCCAGCAACCCGTTCTTCCTCACCGCCGCCTCGGAATCCCGCAGCACGTCCGCCAGCATCCCCTCACTCAACCTCCCCAGTCGCTGCAGCGCCCACACCGCCAGCACCCGCGCCTCCACCCGCCCCCCGCGCACCACTCCCTCCAGCTCCCTCACAAAATTCCCCGCATCCCCGCGTTCCATCAGCTGCTGCATCGCCGTGAACCGCACCCACCGATTCGCATGCCCGAACTCCCTAACTAGCCCCGCACCATCCATCACACTCAGATCCGGCACCCGCCACTCCTTCGCCCTCTCGTGCTGCACCCGGATGATCCGCCCGAAATAATGCTCTCGATCGGGCCGGATCGACGCCCCGGCCTTCCCGTGCGCAGGCCCCCGCGTGTCATTGTGCGCCACCACCGGCGTATAGAAATCCAGCACATACACCGCCCCGTCAGGCCCCGTCGCCACATCCACCGGACAGAACCAGTAATCCCGCGACCGCATCCACTCGCCTCCCCTAACCATCGGCTCGCCCTCAAAACTCGCTCCCTTCGCCCGCAGCTTCTCGCCATGCACCACATCAAGAATCGGCTCCGTGCACCAGATCGTCCCCGCCCACTCGTCCGGCCACGCCCCGCCCTCATACACCATCGACGCACACGCCGCACTGTAATGCCCCACCCCCCCTATCTGCATCAGCGGTGCCCGCTCCGGCAGATCCTTCCGCTCCACCGCACGCCCCGGATTCACCGAACTCATCGTCCCCGCCTTCATCCCCGCCGCCTTCGCCACCACCCACTCCGGCAGCACCAGATGCTGCAGCGGATTCCCACTCGTCGCCATCCCCAGATAACTCTCCAGATCACTCGTCACTTCCAACCCGAACGAATTCCCACCCACCGACGCCACCTGCTCAATCGCACTCCCGTCCGCCCGAAACCGGATCATCCCCGGCGCAAGGCTCGCCATCGGCATCTTCTCCCCCGGCCGCGTCGGCTCCCACCGCGTCCCGCTCGACGCATACACCCAGCCATCCGGCGACACGATCAGATGATTCAGCACAAAATGATTCGGAAACGGCACATTCCCGAACAGCTGCTCCACCGTCTCCGCACGCCCGTCGCCATCCTTGTCCCGAATCCAAGATATGTCAGGATAATTCACCGCAATCACGCCGTCCCGGTGAAAACAGAACCCGCACGCCAGCTCAATCCCGCTGTACCACACCTGCTTCCTATCAAACACTCCGTCACCATCCCCATCCTCGAGAATACTCAGGCTGTCCCGCGCCGGACGCTCATACGCCCCGGGCACCAGCGACCCCGTGTCCTTCCACGCCTCGCCAGTGTACGGCCGCCGTCCGTTAGGGTACTCCGGCGTCTCCGCCACCCACAGCCGCCCCCGCACATCCCACTGCACCGCCACCGGCTTCGCAATCAGCGGCTCCGCCGCCACCACCTCCGCACGGAAACCCTCCGCCAGCTCCATCGCCTTCACCGCCTCCCCCGGCCGCAACGGCCCTCCCTCAGGATAACGCAGCACATCCTCCGCCCCCGCCGGCAGCAGCGCATCCACATCCTCCATCCTCCCAGCCCACGCCACCGCCCTCAGCAGCAGCGCCCTAACCCCCGCATGCCGCAAGGTCCCCTCCGATCCCTGCAGGCACACCACCGCACGATGCCGCTCGCCCTCCCACGTCCACCACTGCGGCTGAATATCATAAACCGACGCCCTCTCCGTCCCCGTCCGCTTCGCCTCCGCCGCCGCTCGCTCCGCATTCCGCGCATTCGTCACCTTCGGCGTAAACGCCGACCCCAGCACCATCACCCCATCCTCCATCTCAAGATCATAAACCGTCTCGTCATCCACATCAAATGACGACACCCCCGCTCCCACCACTCCCCCATCCGGCCGGAAATACAGCATCATCCGACTCCCGAACTTCCGGCTCCCCTCCCCCCACGCCCCCCCAAACATCGCCCGCCCAAACGCCGCATCGCCCGCCGCCACCGCCCCATGCACCGCCACCAACCCACCACCCCTCCCCGCAAACGCCCGCATCGCTTCCCTCGTCCGCTCCGGCACCGCCTCAAACTCCCGCCGCTCCACCACCCACACATCCGCCTCCCCCGGATCCACCTCCCCCAACCCCTTCACCTTCGCCTCCACCCCACCAGCCCTCAACGCCCCAACCATCGCCTCCCCAAACCCCACATCATCCACCGTCACCACCACCCTCATCGGCCCAGCACCCACCCACCCCACCATCAACCCCATCACCACCATCACCCAACCCATTGTCTCCATTCGTCGCTTCATTCCCCTCTCTGCCAGCCCACCCCACAACCATCAACCCCAGCCACTCCCCAGATCCGCGTACCCTCTCCCAACCCGCATTCCCCTGCCATCCATTCCCCTGCCCCTCCCTCTCCCAACCCGCATTCCCCTGCCACCCATTCCCCTGCCCCTCCCTCTCCCCACCAGCATTCCCCTGCCACCCGCATTCCCCTGCCCC
>JAIXVE010000178.1 GCA_027483175.1 Verrucomicrobiaceae bacterium
GATGCGCCATTGCCAAGGAATCGGCTCGCTGCCTGAGGCTTGAGCTTCGCCTGATGGTCCATGTCGTTGAATATCTCAATCGGCGTGCGCGTGGACTTGTCTCCGCGGAATCCCGCGGTGCCGACCACCAGCACTCCTGCAAGGAGCAAAGCCAGGAAAAAGTAACGCATAAGTCAGTCAGGATCAGCCGTTTAGACTTCGTCTTCCACAAGTTCGATGTTTTGTCCGCCAACCTCGGCAAGAAATGCCTTGGTCTTCTCCAGCGAAAACCGGGGATCGCGGGCCTCAATGCAAAGGAAGAAACGATCGTCCGAAAACCGCGCGAACGCCGCCGAATTGAACAGCGGATGATGCAACCGCGGCAGCTTCATCATCACCAGACACGTAAACAGTGCCGTGAACGCCGAAAACAGAATCGTCAGCTCGAACATCACCGGGAAGAAAGCCGGGATCGTATATATGTTCGCAGGCTTCGCCTGCACCACCGTCGGATAATCGATCACCTGTGTGAAGTACTGCAGGGCAAACGCCGTCATCGTTCCGGTGATGCCCCCGACAAACACAAACTTGGGCAGAATGCTCCGGGGTAGCCCCATCGCATCGTCCATGCCGTGAATCGGAAAGGGTGAATGGACATCCCAACTGGAAAACCCAGCGTCACGCACCTTCTCGGCTGCATGGTAGACGTCCTGCACGCTGGTGAATTCAGCGAGGTATCCGTGGACTCGTTTCAGTGGTGTGCTCAAAGCAGTGATCCGGTGAAAGGTTCAGCAGGCATTGGTTTCAGGAAACAGCTCCTCCGGCCGCCCGGCCGCCAGTGTGCTCGTAATCCCCATCGTAAGTCGGTGCCGGCACCACCGCATCCCGCTCCTTAAGCTTCGGATTGAAGTGCGGGTCAGCCTCCGGAAGCACCGCCTTGACTTCCCCGATCGCGATCACCGGCAGGTACCTCAGGAACAGCAGGAACAGCATCGTGAAGAATCCAAAGGTGCCGATGAACGACCAGATCTCCACCCAGCTCGGATGGTACATGTCCCACGCTCCAGGAAGGAAGTCGCGGGTCAGCGTCGTCACGATGATCACAAACCGCTCATACCACATCCCCGCGTTCACACACATACACACCGCCATCACCACCCAAAGGTTCTCCCGGCACTTCTTGAACCAGAACGCCTGCGGCGCAATCACGTTGCAGAAGAACATCCCATAGTACGCCCACGTGTATGGCCCGTACAGAATCCGCCACTTGAACGCATCAAACTCAAACAGGCTTCCCGAATACCACGCGATGAACAACTCCATCAGGTAGGCGTATCCAACGATCGTTCCCGTCAGCACGATGATCTTCGACATGTTGTCGATGTGCTTCATCGTGAAAAGGTCCTGCAGCCCGTAAATCTTCCGAACCGGAATCATCAGCGTCAGAACCATCGCAAACCCACCGAAAATCGCGCCCGCCACAAAGTACGGAGGAAAGATCGTCGTGTGCCATCCCGGAACCACCGAGGTCGCAAAGTCAAAGGAAACGACCGTGTGCACTGAGAGCACCAGCGGGGTCGAAAGCGCAGCCAGCAGTCCGTACGCAATCTCATAGTGCCGCCACTGACGGTTGCCACCTCTCCACCCAAGCGCAAACAACGCATACAGCGTCCGCTTCACCGGATGCTTCGTCCGGTCACGCATCGTCGCAAGATCCGGAACCAATCCAAGGAACCAGAAAATCACCGACACAGTGAAGTACGTGGACACCGCAAAAACGTCCCACAGCAGCGGCGACTTGAAGTTCTGCCAGATCTGATTGCTGTTCGGAATCGGCGCAAGAAACCACGCCATCCACACCCGGCCAACGTGCAGCGCCGGGAACAAACCCGCGCACATCACCGCAAAAATCGTCATCGCTTCCGCAGATCGGTTCACCGCCGTCCGCCACTTCTGGCGCGTCAGATACAGAATCGCCGAAATCAGCGTCCCAGCGTGACCGATCCCGATCCAGAACACGAAATTCGTAATGTCCCATCCCCACGCTGCCGGCTGATTCGGTCCCCAGACCCCAACTCCCGTCGAAATCAGGTAGGTGAAACACCCGACCATGATCAGCGTCAGGAAAAAACTGGGAACAATCAGAATCCACCAGAGCAGCGGCTGAGGCTCCTCAATGACACTGGCGATCTTATTCGTGATCCAGCTGTAGTTGCGGTTATTGAGAACCAGCGGCTCGCGGAGGAGCACCTTCGCTCGGGAAGGGGCGCCTGCAGGCGGGTGATCATGGGCTTCGGCGGTGGCCATAGGCTGGCGGAACTGAGAAGTTGAAGAGATGGAGGAGAATAATCAGTGAGAGCCAGGCGAACCGCCGTGCTCGAGATGAATGTGTCGGGTCTTGGAACCCTGTCCGACCTTTCGCGCCTCGCGAGGCGACGCTGCCACGAGGGCCGGATTCGGATTCTTGATCCGCGCAAGGTAAGTCGTCCGCGCTCTCACAGACAGATACCCAAGCAACTCATAGTTCCGTGAATTGTTCTTCCACGCCACTACCGTGCTCTTGTCGTCCTTCAGGTTGCCAAAGGCAATCGCCTCGGCCGGACAGGCTTCCTGGCACGCAGTCTTGATGCTGTCCGTCGCCACCATGAGGTCTTTCTCCTCGATGACCATGGTCTCATCCACCGATCCGGTCGCACGCGACTTCTGCTTGCGAGCAGACGCCCGAGTCTCAATCCGCGCACTCTCAATCCGCTGCAGGCAGTAAGTGCACTTCTCAATCACCCCACGCATCCGGACAGATACGTTCGGATTCTTCTGAAGCTTGCTCAGTTCCGTGTCCACACGGTCGCCAGCCGGACCAGCATACAGATTGTTGAACTCGAGGCTGCCAATCTTCTTGGTCACCAGCGGGTTCCGCTTATTGTAATCGAAGAAATTGAATCGGCGGGCCTTGAACGGACAGTTGTTCGCGCAATACCGGGTCCCGATACAACGGTTGTACACCATCACATTGAGCCCATCCTCGCTGTGCACCGTCGCATTCACCGGACAAACCGTCTCGCAAGGCGCGGACTCGCAGTGCTGGCAAGCCACCGGCTGCATCAGCATCTCCGGATCGTCCATCTCGTCTTCGTTCCACTCGTTGTCCTGCGGATCGAACGGATTCCGCTCGACTCGACGGTTGTTGAGCGCCGCATCGGAATCCAGATCGGTCGCAAAATACCGATCCATCCGGATCCAGTGCATCTCCCGTCCACGCCGAACCTGATCCTTCCCGACGATCGGAATATTATTCTCAGACTGGCAGGCCACCAGACACGAGGTGCACCCAGTGCACTTGTTCAGGTCAATCACCATGCCCCACTGGTGAGTCATGTCGCTCAGATGCGGAATCCGGTTCCCATCCGAATCCTTCGCCCCTTCAGGTTTGTAGAAGCTGTAGGCGTTCTCCGCAAACTTCTCTTCCCGATTCCCGTGAAGGTGACCGTCCGTGCCCTGCTCCAGCACAAAGTCAGCATTGCCCTTCCAGTCCTCCACTGTGCCTTCCCGCACCAGCGCGCGGCCAAACATACTGTGGTGCTCTGACGTCGCCCCGACCGGATAAACCGCAGGAATCTCAGTCCTTCCCGCCACCCCGGCAAGCGCATCACCCGTCACCGCTGCCTTCAGCTTCGCAACCTTCGCACCCACTGCAAAATACGCCGACTTCGACGGACGCAGCGCATAGACATCAAACCCGGCACCATTCCCAACTTCTCCAGGATCAGATTGCCCGTAACCCGCCGTCAGCAGGATGCTGTTGTCAGCATGACCTGGGACCGTGATGGCCGGGAACCAGCGCTTCACGCCGTTCACTTCCACCTCGATCATGTCCGCCGCATCCTCGTTGAAGAGGTTGATGCCCAGCTCTTTCGCCGTCTTGACGCTGATCACCGCCGCATTGTCCCACGTGACCTTCGAAATCGGATCCGGAGCTTCCTGCAGCCAGCCATTGTTGACATACCGGCCATCGTGAATCTTCGCACATGGCGCAAACACCACCTCGTACTCACCCTGAGGCATCGCCACATCAACCGCCGCAGCCGCCAACTGACCCGCCGCGGCCCCATTGAACGCACCAGCCGCCGGATACACCGTCCCCGCAACAAATCCGTCCCGCAGCGTGTTGTTCCACTTGGCGTCGTCCGCCCCCTGCACCAGCACCCCGAAAGTGTCACGCACCGCCTTCGCCGCCGCTCCCGGATCCTCAGGGGCTCCCGGAACCGGAGCCGCCGCAGGGGCCGCCGGAGCCGTCAGCGATTCACCAGTCACCAGCGCCTGCAGCAACTGCACATCACTCATCGCAGCAGCATACAGCGGAGCCACCATCGGCTGCACCACCGCGTACGTCCCGTCATAACCACGAGTGTCGCCCCATTGCTCAAGGTAATGTGTCGCGGGCACCACCCACGTCGCCGCACGCGCCGTCTCGGTCCGATGCCTCAAGGTATGCACCACCAGATTCGGCACCGCCTTCAATGCCTCACCCAGCTTCTCAGCAGACGCTTCAAACACCGGGTCGCTTTCCCCGATCACCATGAGCGTCTCAATCTGCTTCGCCGTCGCCGCAGCGATCAGCTCGGAAACTCCGCCGACCACGATCGGCGCACCCGTCTGCACAACCTCAACCGTCGCCCCATACGCTCCAAGCGCATCGTTCATCAGCGCCACCAGCGCATGCATCCCGGCACTGTGCGCCGTGCCAGCCACCACCACAGACTTGCCCTTCGCAGCCACCAAATCATCCGCAGCACACTTGATCCATGCCGCATAATCATCGCGGAACTTGAACTCCCCAGCCACCTTCACCGCCCCAGCTGCCGTGCCAAGCCCAGCATGACCAGTCGCCGTCGCCACCGCCTTAGCCAGATCCACAGCCACCTTCAGCGTCTGACTCGCCGGAACCCGCAACCGGTGATCCGCCATCCCGCCCGTCAGCGTGTACCGCCCTTCAACCGCATACAGCCGGTTCATCGACGCCCCGTCCTCAGGACTCGCCGCCTTCCGCCGTGCCATGAACTCACCCACCGACTTGTTCCCAAGCCGATCCAGTCCAAGAAAATCACAGTCGAGTGCAAACACCCGATCCGCCTTCTCAAAATGATACAGCGCCGCACTCCCCGGCCCAAACGCCGCCGCGTACGCCTGCTTCGCATTCACCGACCCGAACGCCTCGTGCTGGTACACCTTCGCCTTCGGGAACTTCTTGATCACTTCACCCAGCAACCGATCCCGGGTCGGTGCCACCGTCTCATCAATCAGAATCGCCAGCCCATCCCCTTCCTTACCCGCCCACTCCGCCTTCTTCTTCTCAATGAACCCGAGAAAGTCCTCGGTCTTCACCGGTTTCCCGAAATTCAGGATCTCCTTCGCCCGCTCAGGATCATACAAATTCAGAATCGACGCCTGCGTCTGGCTGTCGAGACCGCCATTGCTGTCCGGATGCAGCTTGTTCCCCTGCAAATGCGTCGGCCGTCCCTCGTGCGTGTGCACCACCAGCGGAACACCCCCGCCAGACCTCGGCATCGCCGTCGCAAAAAACAGAATCTTCCCCGGAATCACCCACTCCGGCGACTTCGCATACGGCGTCAAATGCAACTCCGGCCGCCGACAGGCCGCCATCCCAGCCATCGCCGTACTCGCCCCCATCAGCTTAATAAATGACCGCCGACTCGTCTCCGCATCCGCCTCGTCCTTCATGTCCGCCGCCCCGGCAGGAAACTCGCGGTCGAGCCACTCCTGGGACGCAGGGGTCTTAGCAAGCTGTGAGAGGCTGCGCCAGAAGCGCTTGCCAGTCTTAGGTTCTTCAGGATGGTGCCAAATGCGTTTCATCGCGTTCCGGAAAGTTTCTGCGGTCGTGGGCTGAGTTTCAGCAGGTTGCAGGGGTTGGGAAAATCAACGGTGACA
>JAIXVE010000270.1 GCA_027483175.1 Verrucomicrobiaceae bacterium
CGCCCCATCTCAAATCTCAAATCTCAAATTTCAAATCTCAAATCCCCCCGCGCGCCGCAGGCTCTGGACTGCTGGGAGAATCACAGCTCTCCCTGCGCACGGAGTGCGCCTGCCAGCCCCTCCGCACCAGCCCGGCCGAAGGCCCTTGGACTGCGGAAGCCTGCTGCCGCTTTCCCGGAGCCAGCCCGCTGGCCCGGCTCCAAATCAAGCCACCCCTCCATTCACCCCTCTCCAAACCAGCCCTTCCCCGGTTCGCGTCAACCCACCCTCCCAACACGCATCCCTCCCAATAAGCCAATCTCACTTCACACTTCACACTTCCCTCCCCCACCAGCCCTTCGCACCCCCAACCCGTGTCCCATCGGGACACCGCATCCCAGCCCACAGCATCGCTCTGAACCAAAGTGGCACGGGCATCCTGCCTGTGACCTCAAACCCGAATGACCCCTAAGATAAGTCAGGCAATCTCTCCCAACGATCTCTCCCGTCTTTGCGCCGACCCGTGTCCCATCGGGACACCGCATCCCAGCCCAGCGCAACGCGCTGGGTACCACCCCACCCAAACCCGGCGTTCTGTAGGAACGCCGCATCCCTACACCCGGCCGATTCATCAAATGCGTGCAGACCATGGCGGCGCTCACGTCGTTGCGGCCCAGCGCAAGACGCCTCCACTGTCCAGCCGACTCAGCGAGGAGGCGTCAAACCGTACTCTCGTGGACATACCAGCAGATCAGGTGCCCGGAACAATCCCAACGGTCCGACGAACCGCCCCACACTCGTTAGCCACCGCCCCGAGCACCTCCATTCTTGCCAAGACTTCTTCGAGCGCTCCCTCCAGCCTCTCACCTTGAACTGCAAATGCACGCTTGCCGCATCTGCGGCGTATCATCCATTGAAACCATGATACCCCCGGCCTCGGTACCACCTCGATCATCACCAATGCCAAAACACCATGGGAAGTCGTTGCCAATCCTGTTGGTTCGGATATTATGAACGAAAGGCAGTCATATCCACTGAATTTCAGGCAGTTGGAAAACATGGACACTTGGCCGAACGCACCGATTGCAAATCGACACTCCACCAGATACAGTGAAACAATAAACTGTCGCCCAACTCCATGCGTCTCTCGCAGCCTAAAGAATCAACGAAAGAGTTCCTCGCGCTTCTGGAGTCGCATCTCGTTTCCATTCATCCGGCCTATCGCCGGAACACGAAGGTGAAAGGTATCCGGCACGAATACCACAGAGAGCTTGGAGATGGTCTGTTTGCAATTCATAGCGTGATTTGCATCCGTGCCACATTCCATCACTGCTTTTGCTTGTCCCTGCATCACACACCTGTCGGCCCATACCTTTACAGTCCCTTCACGATTGGTGGGCGTTCCGACCACAACTACACCATTACCAGCGCGTGCCATCGAGACCTTGGCCTCAGTCCAGTCGATCCCGTATCTCCATTTCGGATGAGTGATTCTCATCAGTTTCGCACCGGAGCTGACCGCATCATTTGCCGATGCACCTCAGAGGCTGAGTCACGGCTTCTTCCCGCGTATCAGACCATTTGGACGCAGACGAGACCGGCACTGCGCGGCCTTTTGGATTTCTACAGAGCCACGCCAATGGAGCAGATTGAGGCGGAAGCCTCCGGCTATCCCGGCCCTCGACACCAGTTGTCTAGCCATATGATTGAGTTTCAGCGCATCTATTCTTCATTGCTTCCATCGCAGGTATCCAGCTTCTTCGCAGCCACGATCCTGACTATTCCCCACGTCATTCAGGACATCGCCACTTCAATGCATCCATGAACCCAGCCAACGGCAAACCACGACCGAACATTGAAGACTGCAGGACTTCGAGAAACAAACCAGCCCATGCCAACACATTTGACGTTCGCCCAACGCAACACATTCCCCGTGATTCACCGATGAAAGTGCTCTTGCCCGCAACACTACTTGCCTTGGCGACGATCTCCGTCGCTTCGGTCGGATTGCGGGTGGGCCGGAACAAGGCCAGGTGGATTCGTGATGGCTTCTATGGCTTTCCAACGGAGGTTGTGGCCGTGGACGCTACAGGGACCCCAGAGACCATAGTTTTGACTGACTCGACACGCCAGCCACTCCCAAGCGCAGTTAGTCAGTGGAGATACGCTGTCAGCGAAATTGCCATAGGTCGCCTCAAGCAGTTTAATCCATGACCACAGCGGAGCAGACCAATACCCAACGAAGGGCGAACAATGGCGCGACTGGAAAGCCTCCGGCTGTCTGCTATCTTCGGTGACTCTCCTTAACTCCAATCCTCACCCCGCGTTCCACGCGCTGCCCCGCCCGGAGGCTGCTAGCGCTTGAGACGTTCTCCCAACCTCAATGCATCCCGTGACAAACGACATCGAGTCTGCATTTTCCGAGATTGAGCAGCGCTATTCCTTCCGATTACCACCCCTATTCCGCGAGATTTGGCGACTCGGTTTCTGCTCCGGCGACACCTTTTTGATAATGCCCGACATGGAGTGGATGCCGCTTCAGGACATCATCGACTACCGCTTCGAGGACTATCAGTTGCCGGGACTCGTTCCGTTCGCCTTCACCGCTGATGGTGACCTTTGGTGTTGGCATTCAGTTCCCGATGCCCTCGCAGAGCCCCACGTGGTCGAGTGCCCGCATGATTGTGAGGAGGGCAGCGTTTATGCGCCGGACTTTCAGACGGCTATTTATCGGTGTTTGCTGGAGGCAGCAGCCGGACAGCACACTGCAGAGCAAGATCTTTTGGATGAGGTGGAACTGATTCGGCTGTGCTGTGATCGATTTCGTTCACTCCTGAGTCAGCGGC
Source organism: Verrucomicrobiaceae bacterium (assembly GCA_027483175.1). Taxonomy (GTDB): domain Bacteria; phylum Verrucomicrobiota; class Verrucomicrobiia; order Verrucomicrobiales; family V1-33; genus V1-33. Next base: position 2,826 of record JAIXVE010000270.1, read on the forward strand.
AGACGAGCAGGTTGGATGAGATTCTTTCTCGTTCACCTCAATCAGCGGTTTTGCCCGCAAGACGGCCGACACGATGGCATTTCTTGCTGAGCAGAGAGGAGGGTTGTCTGCTTAGCGCCGAGTTTCCTGCTACTAAATTCAGTTGGGTGACATAATCAGCTTCATGACGACTGCCACACCACCCCAAGGCCGTACATTCAAGGCTGCATGGCTGCGAGGAACGAGCCAGCCAACGCCCCCGTGGTTGAACAAGCCCGGCAATAGCACCCGGAACGATCTATGCGCTTCGTGTTTGGCGCGCGTGCCCTAATTGCCCGTTGAGCGGTGATCTCATGCGCTTCGCAGGCTCTTGATGCGCGGCGTGCTGGACAGGGCGTACCACGACCTGTCCCGGTATCCTGCCGGGTTGGTCTCGCCCCTTCTCACCACCGGCCCCATCGAACAGACCACACCCACTTGCCGGATGTTCCACCGTCACTCGCCGCCCCATACCGCACCATTCCCTCGAAGGCCCTTGCCGGCCCCTCAACGGAACTCCGCACTCTCAATGTAAGCCACCCACGCCTTCTCCAGTGCCGCCGTGTTCTCCAGCCCGTAGAACTTCGCAATGTCGTCCGGCTCCGGAATCTGATTCGATGTACTGATCCGCTCGCACAACTTGTTGAACGCCGACAGCTTCTCCTGCGAACTCTGCAGGAACCGCGCAAACGAATACGCCAGCACCGTCGTCACTTCATCCGCGCTCTCCTGGTCCTTCCCGAACAATTCCGCAATCGCCGCCCGCGCATCCCCCTTCTTCACCCGCTTTTTCAACTCCGGTGCCCAGCTCTTCGCATCCTTGAACCCACCCACCCCGGACACATCATTCCCCGTCCCCGTCGCCCGCAGAATGCTTGTCTCCGACCGACCCGTCAGCAGGATCTCCTTGTAATACGCATGGCCCGTGAAAATCGCAAAACTCCCCGCCGCCCCGATCCCTGACACGCCGCCCGCCTGAATGTTCAGCATGTCCGACGCCAGACAGTGCGTCCGGAACGGAATCCACACGCCCTTGATGAAGTTCGGCTTCGCCTTCCCGCCATACTGACTCCGCTCAAATGCCCGGAACACCCGCAGCTGAGTATGCACCCCCTGGTCGTCCGCCACCTTCGCAGGCAGATAAATCGTCCCCGACGCACTCTTCGGCCACGTCGCCCGCGTCTTCCCCGCCTGATCCTTCTGACCTGCCTCGTTCAACATGTCCGCAAACCAGCTCCCTGCGTCCTCGTACGCCTCCTCGTCATTCACCAGCATGATCGCCATCTTCCGGTCCTTCCACTTCTGCGTGAACGTGCTGTGGAAAAACGCCGTGTCCAGCCACAGCCGCTCCGCCAGTTCCGCCACATCCATCGGATCCACCGGCTTCATGTACAGCACCTTGAAATGCGGGGTCTCGCACACGTTGTACGACCGATCGTTCACCTTGAACAACCCCGCCGCCTTGTTGTAAACCTTCGTGTCCAGCTTCGCATCCTTCGCCGGATTCGGCAGCTTCGGCTTCGGCCCGGTCGCCCCGCTCGGCGCAAGGCTCTTCGTTTTGTCCTCAGGCGCAAACTCGTTCACATAATCCTGATCCGCAAAACTCAGGCTCGTCATCGGCACTTTGCTGATCCGCCCGTCCTTGTCCCGCAACTCCACGTCCGCGCCCAGTCGCCGCAGCAGCTCCGCCTCGATCATCCGACCATCAATACTGATCCACGTCCTCGGTTCCGCCGCCCCCGTCGGCATCATCATCGCTAGCAGCAATGCGGCTCCCGCTCCGCGCGTCATCAGGAATCGATGGAATTTCGGCTTCATAGGCTTCCCTCAATAATCCCGCTCACCCCTCCGTTGTCCACGATGAATTCATCAAATAAACATCAAATAAACCCGCGCCCCGGCGTCGCTTCTCTGCTTTCCGCCCTATCGCGGACCTCCGCCGGATTCACTTGCCGAAGTGCCCCGGCGAAGGCAGATTCAACACCGAAAATTAAACACCAGCTCCGCCTCCTCACCTTCCCATCATGAACCGCTCCCGCCTCGCCCTCTCCGCGCTCTGCGCCTCCGCCCTCCTCTCGCTCCTCGCCACCGCCGACGCCCAGCAGGCCGCCGCCTTCCGCCGCTTCACCCTCCGCGACGGCAAAACCTTCTACGGGGTCATCACCACCAAATCCTCGACCTCCGTCACCTTCACCCTCCAGAACGGCAAACCGAGCACCCAGCCGATCCGCGCCCTCAGCGAACCCGATCAGCAGTTCGTCCGCAAATGGACCAAATTCAAAGACGACCTCCTCAATAACGCCGAGTTCGCCTCCCTCACCGTCAAGGAAATGCTCGAACTCCGCGGCTACCAGTCGTTCGAATTCGACATCGAGGGCAACCACATCTTCGTCGACGGCGAGGTCGGTGGCAAATCCATGCGCTTCATGATCGACACCGGCGCCCACTCGTCCATCATCCACGACGGCTCCGCCAAAGAAGCCGGCCTCGAAATCGGGCCCTACGACCAGGAAATCCGCGGCGTCGCCGGCTCCCAGAAGGCCGCCGTCACCCGCATCAGTGTCCTCAAACTCGGCGACACCGTCGTCGAAAACCGTAAACTCCTCGCCACCGACTTCGTCCCCATCGGCGGCGGCCCCGGCCAGTTCGAAGTCATCTTCGGAGCCGACTTCCTCCGCGAACTCGACGCCGTCATCAGCTACCGCGAAGGCCGCATCTTCCTCAAACCTGACAACATCGTCAAGAAAGCCGCCCCGGAAGGCAAACCCGCCCCAGCCGCCGCCACCGGCCCCAAAGCCGACTTCCGCCGCTGGACCAGTTCCGACGGTGCCAAAACCTTCCAGGCCGCTCTCGTAGAAAAATCCGACAAGGACGCCACCTTCCGCATGCAGGGCGACAAACTCGTCAAACTCGAACTCGACAAACTCAGCGAGGCCGACCGCGAAATCGTCGCCAAATGGAGCAAGCTCCGCGACGACCTCACCAAGAGCCCGGAATGGCGCACCCTAACTGTCAAGGAACTCCTCGAACTCCGCTCCTACCAATCCTTCGAATACCGCCTCGAAGGCAACCACATCCTCGTCGATGGCAAAATCGGCGACACCAAAACCCGCTTCCTCATCGACACCGGCGCCCACTCCTGCACCATGGACTACAAGTTCGCCAAGGAAACCGCCAAACTCGAGGTCGGTAAACTCGGCGAAACCATGGTCCGCGGCATCGGCGGCGAAGCCCCCGCCGCCTTCACCAAAATACCCGTCATCACTCTCGGCGACGCCGTCATCCGCGACCGTCAGGCCATCAGCGCCGAAATCCACAAGGGCGGCATCGGCGGCGAAGGCAACCACGACGCCCTCTTCGGCGCCGAATTCCTCCGCGAACTCGACGCCGTCATCAATTACAAGGAAGGCCGCATGTTCCTCAAACCCGACAACTCGGACAAACCAGACAGCACCGCCAAACCCGCAGACGCCCCCAAAAAGGACGCCGCCGACGCCCCAGCCGAGGAAAAGAAATAACCTTTCTCCCCTCAACTCTCTCAACTCCCCAGAGGCAGCCGCTCCCCGCGGCTGCCTCTTTTGCTTTCCCCCTCCGCCACCAGCAAAATGGCACGGGCATCCTGCCTGTGACCCCATGCCAAAGTCGCCATAACAAGCCGTCCCGGCCTTGTCTCCACCGCCACAAAGCTGTATCCCCTCCCAACCCGCCCCGCCCCGCCGCTCCATCCCATGAAACCCCTCTTCCTCCTCATCCACTTCCTCCTCGCCCTATCCACCCTGTCCTCCCACGCCGCCCCGAAACAAATCCGCGTCTTCGTGGCCCTCTGCGATAACAAATCCCAGGGCATCATCCCCGTGGGCGAAAAAATCGGCAACGGCGACACCCCCGACGCCAATCTCTATTGGGGCTGCTCCGACGGCTTCGGCTCGCTCTTCTCCCGCAGCAAGCTCTGGAAGGTCACCGACTCCCGCAAAGACGTCTCCCCCACCATCCTCCGCCGTCTCTCCCTCCACCACACCTCCGCCGACCTCGATCTCGTCGCCGACGCCTACCGCGGTTCCCAGATCCAGCAGTGCCTCAAGGACTTCGAAGCCGCCGCCGCCTCCGGCAAATTCGACCTCGTCGCCTTCATCGGCCATAACGGTCTCATGGACTTCCAAATCCCACCTCCTCCCGTCACCCAAGGCAACAAAACCGACGTCGCCGTCCTCTGCTGCCTCAGCGACAAATACTTCTCCCCACGCCTCACCGCCAACGGCTGCCGCCCGATCCTCATGACCTCCCAACTCATGTACCCCGGCGCTTTCCTCCTCCAAGCCGCCATCGAATCATGGCACTCCGGCGCTTCCACCGCCTCCATCCGCTCCGCCGCCGCCGCCGCCTACGCCAAAAATCAGCACATCTCCCTCAAGGCCGCCTCCGGGGTCTTCGCCAATCTCACGCCCTCCCCTCAACCATCCCCTCAACCCTCTTCTCCCGCCTCGCCTCCTTAACCCCCTTGCCCGCCACCCGCCCGCATGCCATGACGACACCCAGTTCGTCCTCGCCATGCCGCCCTTCCACCGCTGTCTCCGCGCCCTCGCCTTCGCAGGCCTCGCCGCCCTCACGCTCCTCGCCTCCGCCTGCTCCCACTCCAATACCCGCGTCGTCGTCAGCGTCTCCCAGCAACGCCTCGGGCTCTACAAAGACGATCAACTCAAAGCCCGCTACCGGGTCTCCACCTCCAAATTCGGCATCGGCGACCGCCCGCGCTCGAACTTCACCCCCCTCGGTCGTCTCGTCATCGCCCACAAGGTCGGCGGCGGCCAACCCTCAGGCATGAAATTCAAAAGCCGCCGACCCACCGGCGAAATCGTCCGACCCAACTCCCCCGGACGCGACCCCATCGTCACCCGCATCCTCTGGCTCCGCGGCACCGAACCCCAGAACCGCAACACGTTCCGCCGCTTCATCTACATCCACGGCACCCCCGAAGAATACAAACTCGGCCGCCCCGCCAGCTACGGCTGCGTCCGCATGTCCAGCCGCGACGTCATCGCCCTCTACGACGCCGTCCCTCGCGGCACCAGAGTCGACATCGTCCGCGGCCCGCTCCCCTCCGCTCAGCACCTCCCCTGATTGTCAGTCTTTCTTTCGTTTCCTCGCTTTCGGCATTGACGGACCGCCACCAACGGTATTCAACAACAAAGCGCCGCCTCAGCCCTCGGGAATTCGAAGAACCCCTGCAATTATTGCGATGATTGGACCCTCAGCGGCGCGTACCGTTCCTGATCTCAGCCATGACTCCCGCCCCAAAAAGGCGCGTGTCTCGGCTGTCCCGTCATTTCCGCATCTTTCAATCAATTCTCTCTCCTGACCTAATCTCATGGCCAATGTCGAACTGGATGGTGGCATCAAAATCTACCTGCGCGAAATCGGCAAGACCGCGCTCCTCACCCCGGAACAAGAGGTAGAACTCGCCGCCAAAATCAAAAAAGGCAGCAAGCGCGCCCGCGATCACATGATCAAGGCCAACCTCCGCCTCGTCGTCAAAATCGCCCAGGACTACGCCAACTACGGCCTCCCTCTCCTCGACCTCATCTCCGAAGGCAATATCGGCCTGATGAAGGCCGTCGAACGATTCGACCCGAACAAAGGCGGAAAACTCTCCACCTACGCCGCATGGTGGATCAAACAAAGCATCAAACGCGCCCTCGCCAATCAGTCCAAGACCATCCGACTCCCCGTCCACATGGTCGACAAGATCTCGAAAATGCGGCGGGTCGCCATGTCGATGTCGGAAGACCTCGGCCGCGAACCAACCGATGACGAGCTCTCCGAAGAAATCGGCATCGATCGCGCCAAACTCGCCCAACTCAAGGCCGCCAGTCTCCGCCCTGCCTCCCTCGACGCCCCCATCTCCGACGACGATTCCACCGAATTCGGCGAAATCATCGGCGATGACCGCGCCCAGACACCTCACGAAATCCTCAGCCACCGCAACATGCACGATCAGCTCGACGGGCTGCTCGACGTGCTCGACGAACGCGAAAGGAAAATCATCGACGCCCGCTTCGGCCTCAACGGCCACAAGCCCAAAACGCTCGAAGAGGTCGGTCAGGAATTCGGCGTCACCCGCGAACGGATCCGCCAGCTCCAGAACATCGCCCTCAAAAAACTCCGCCGCGCCCTCCAGAAAAAGGAAGACCCAGGCCCAAAACCCCTCAAGGGAGCCAAAGGCAAAAAAGGAGCCAAAACCGAACTCGCCACCCCAGGCCCGGACTTCGAAGAAGACCTCGGCGACGACTTCGGTATGGAGGAATTCTAAATCCCCTCCCGGACCCACCACACCCTCCGCTCCTCTCAAGACCGCCGCCGTCACCAGACCGCGGCGGTCTTTTTTTTCCTCATCCCAACCCAACTCCCGGATAACCGAACCCTATCCTTCAGTCGGGTTCAGGGGCAGACAGAACGCCGTCCCGCGGCGGCGGCGTGGCCGGCAATCGGCCTTCAGATGGCGCAGCGGGAACAGGTTTCGCCGGCTCCGGCGCGCCAGGGCGGAAACCAGTGCCGCCATCAGTGGCATGAAGGATGTTCCTCTCCTTGTCCCAGAGCACGAGGAACGATCCGGCCGCATTGGCAAACGTCTCGGGAGCCTCGGCCGGGAACCAATCCGGAGCCCCCGCCGGTGGGCGAGGTGCCGCTCCCTTACCAGCAGACGCCGGCGCCAGCATGAACGCGTTGGCTGTGATAAGGTGCTCGACAAGCGCCGCAGAGGGCTTCACGCCGATGAACCACTGCCACCTGGAAACGCCATCCGCGTCATGCCACTCGCGGCGCTCGGCATGCAGGATCTCATCCGCAGCAGATGGCCGCTTCCAGAAGGCTTTCTGAAACACAGCGACCGGATCGGTCACCGTGTTCGTAGGCGGACCTGAAAATGGCCCGGTCACCAAGGCCCTTCCGTCAGGCCTTGCGCCCACCCTCTCAGCAATCTGCCATGCAACCACGCCGACACCCGCAGCAGCAAGCCCAGCGATCAGAATCCTCAGGGGTTTCATAGTGTACCTTCAGTAGCAGCAAGACTCCCCGTCTGCCTCCCGGAAAGCAAGGCTGACCCCTCCCCGGACGACGGAACCACCCGTTGACAAGGCCGATCTCACTAGTTCCCGCTGTAGCTGTAAGTGCGCAGGAAGATCTGGATGTCCTTCACACTGCGGACGAAGCGGTTCATCGCTTCCTGCTCGTTACTCAGCAGAGAATACGCAGGAATGACGATCTTCCACTGCCCGTTCCAGACACTGCGACCGATAAGCCGGGTGTTCGTAAACTCAGCAGGCACACTGCTGTAGAAAAAGGCAGGATCATTGACCGCGCGGAATGCCTGGTGCTTCCGCAAAACCCACGGCTGCTCGCTCAGTGTGCCGCTCGCAGTGAAGAAGCTGCTCGAATTGAAGCTGCTCGCGCCGAGATTGTACGGCAACGGCAGCGCCTGATCATGCACGGTCCACGCACGCACAGTATTCGTGTTCCCCAGCGGCGGGGCCAGCATGTAGTCCTCTCCGCACGGAATCAGATAAAGATACGGCGTGGCACCAAGCGCGTTCGGGTCATTGGCAGCCGGACCGCCCGCCACGGGCGAACCGCCGGCAAACGGATCCATGCCAACATAGCCCGGAAGCACGATGCCGGCGCTGCTGATCTTCGTGCTGTAGCTGCTGGGACTGAAATTGTGATCGCCGGCAGAGTAAGGTAGCCCGAAGTAGTTCTTGGCGTGCTGAATCGTGCTGCTGTACGGAATGATGAATCCAGGCACTGGAGAACCATCGGGCTTCCTGATGTTGCTGCAGTAGCGGGTCACGTCCGGGTCGCTCAGCAGGTTTGGCCGGATCGCCAGCTCAAGGCTCTGCTGCCAGGCATCGTCATCCGCCGTCGTGGCTGCACTGGTCGGAATGCGGTAAAGCTCCTGCCTGATGCTGAACAAGGTGCCGTTAGGGTCAGGATTGTTGATGCCCAGTCGACCTTCAGCCACCGCAAAATCCGCATTCATCCGCGCAAGGCTGCCCGCCAGCCCGCCGTCTCCCAGCACGCTCGTCGTCGCCTGCGGAACATCGCCGCTCAGGTCTCCCAGCGACCGGCTCGCAACGATCCCCGAAATGAATGCCTTCCCCTGCGGCGTCCCAAGCAGCCCTGTCTCGTAGTCATAACTTTTCGCAGCAAGGTACGTGTAGCGGCTGGAAAGATCAAAAAGCGTCCGGTACTGCTCCAGCGCTTCATTGCGGAACGTCCTGAACGTCAGGTCGCGCGTCCGGTAACCAGCAACAACCGCTGCCGCTCGCCGGCGGAAGCTCTCTCGGTCAAGCAGCGCGGACTGCCCATCGGCAATCAGGTTCCTGATCTTCTGATCAGCAGTCTGTTTGGCCGCGATCAGGTTGTTGAAAACATGATGCTGCGCCAGCAGATCCTGCATCAGCAGCTCCAGTTCATATGCCGCCTGAAGCTCGTCCTGATCAAATCCAATCTTCATCAGCGCCCCCTCAAGCTCCATGCCCAGTCCGGTCACCGTGGCCTCCAGCAGGCCTGCCGCGGCACCCGCTGAGAGACCAGCCACGACGAACCCCGAGGTGACCCCAAAACCGGCGAATTTGATGCCACTGCGGGCAGGGGCCGTGAGGTCCCCCCCGGCAGCAACACCCGCAATCAGCGAAGTCGGCACAGCTTCCTGCGCGGCCTCCGCAGCATCCCGCGCCGCCTCCCCAGCCCATTGCAGACCGATCCCCAGCGATGCCAGCACCGCAGCGGCTGCCTGAGTCGAGGCAATGTTGTAGCTGGCGTTCGACTGCCTCAACAGGGTCTCTTTGTGGCTCTCAATGAGGCTCGCCAGCAACTCCCCCTCCCTCTTGAAGCGCCCCTGCAGCACTTGCAGCTGCTGATTCGCTTCCTGAATCGCATTCAGCGCCATCTGAGACTCCAGCAGCGCGTCCTGCAGCGCACCAGTCCGCGGCCGCGAACCCAACCCGCCACTCGGGTCACGGACCGTGGCATATTGCGCAATCTGATTCGGCGTGACCGTGAAGCTCTTCTGCACGGTCGTCGTGCCAGGCAGGGTCCCGGCATACTTGCCCCGGATGTCCGCCACCGAAAGACTGCCGAACTCGACCGAACCCACCGGCACCCGAAGGCTGACCGTCACCGGAGCCGTCGGATCCACGAGGTCGGTCGGCCGGTCGATGACATTCCAGTTGATTAGGTCTGGACCGACATACCCCTGCGGATAGGTCTTGCCAGGCCCGATGTCACCCGCGTAAGGCCGCCCGTAAATCTCAGTCAATTGGCCATCGAAAGCCCCTTCCTGATCTTCAATGGCAGTGTGCTGGTCCGCCAGTTGATTCTCCTGATTGCGAAGCAGCCGGGTCATTCTCGCCGCCTGATCGAAGCTGCCCCTGGCGTTCAGCACCGACCGCAGCGCCCGCCCGTAAATCTGTTCATAGTGCGACTCGCCTGCCTGCATCCTCGCAGGTGAAATGTCGAAGGCGATCGCCCCCGGGCTGAGACCGAGCGGATTGAGGTGCGCGTTCGCATTGTCCATCGTGGCCTGCAGGTTCTCTGCTGCCCCAGGCAGTTCATCCAGCTCTAGCACCGTCGTGCGGTCGATCTTCTGCACGCCGGTGTTCACGGTGTCTTCCGCCACCAGCAGGGCATTCCCCGTAACCCAGTGGAAGAAACTCCCCTGAGCACTCCGGCTGGTCCATTCATCCAGTCCCCAGTCCCGCTTGTCAGGTGGACTCGATCCCGGCCGCGCCGCCGTGTCCCTCAGGTGACCCCAACCCTGCGCAGGATCATCCCGGTAAACCTGCCGGTGCGTCAGCGCCGCAATCTGCTGGGAAGTCCTCGCTAGCAGAGCAGCGGCCGCGGCGAACTTCCGCTCATCCTGGTAATCCACCAGCACCGGCTGTCCCAGCACCGTGACAGTCTCCGCACGCGGCAACCACGTGAAGTCAGGGTGCGTGAGCAGTTTGTAGTAACCAGTGATCGCTGTCAGATAGTGCCCGTACGCATCACCATGTCCCTGCGGGAACATGCGTTGCGCATCCGCCGCATCAAGAATGCCGTCCGCCGTGCTGCTGCCTGCCTTCTCCCTGATGTTGTAGTTCACCGCATAAAGCGCTTCTCCACTGTTGATGCCTCGTGTGTAGTTCCAGAAGAGACGGTTGTAAGCGGGCGCAATGCCTGTGCCGGGGCTCGCAAAATTGTCCCGCCCGCGCAGCATCGCCAGTTCCTCGTCCAGCGCACTGGCCACCTGCCCCTCAAACGAAAAGCGGCTCGTATTCACCTCCGTGACGGTGGTCTGATCGTCGACGGAAATGGTGGGATTGACCCCATCGGCATAGGCTTCATTGCCAAGAATCACATACAGGTCGTTCAGATACCCGGCAGCCAGCAGCAGCGCATCGTTCGAGGCCGAAAAGTCGATGCCCGACCCAATGGTGAACGATTTCCCCCGATTGAGCACCGTTTCGTAGATCTCGATCAATCCCGCATTGTTGATGTTCTCGAGGTTGAGAGCAAGGTTCCCTTCCCATCGCGTGCCAGCCTGGGCGATGAGCGACACGTCTGTGTTCACCGCGTTGTTATAGAGATCCGTCATGCGCTGGTTGAACGGTGTGATCTTCCCTAGCACCCGCTTGATCCAGCCTTCCACCAGCTTCGGCGGCATCCAGTCAGACCAGGCACCACTGCTGCCTCTGCGGTACTTCATCGTGAAATACGTATCCGCCATGATAACCGCAGGGGTGCTGATTGCCGCCGATGGAGACCCACCCACCTTGATGCTGCTCATGCCCGGACCCTGGGTCCCGTTTGGCGTGAACCACGCCGGATCGGTGTCCGCCACAGGAACCGCAGGCGGCACCCCGTTGTTCGGGAAAGCATAACGCCATGCAAACTCAAAGTTCTCCGGCCTCCCGCCATAGTCGCCGCTGTGGCGCAGCGTGACCTGCTCATCCAGCGGGTTGCTGCTCAGCAGAACCTTCAGATCACCCCGATAAAGCGTGGGGCTGACCTTGATGATCTGCATGGAAACCGGATCCGCCTCATCCGTGAAAACCGCGCCATTTCCAAAGACGAGCGTCACGTAGCCAGTACCGCTGCCGGTGGAACTCAGCGCGTAGCTATCCACTGGGATATCCGGGTCGTTGATCACAGAGATCGACCGGGCGGGGATCGCCTGTACGCTCCTGACCGCGAAGGGCCGCGAAGGTGGAGAAATCGTGATCGTCGGGGTAACTTCGTGATACCTTGAACCTGGGTTGACAATGTTGATCGCGGTAACCACTCCGCTGGTCAGCACCGCGGTGGCCGTAGCCTGCACGCCGCCGCTTCCCGGACTCGAGATCGTAACCGTTGGCACCTCGGTATATCCCGTGCCGCCACTGTTCACCGTAACGGAAAGCACCGTGCCGACATTCGGGGGCGGAGCCACAGTGATGCTGGGCGGCAGGAGGCTGTCATACGTTCCGAAGGCACCGACACCAATGCCCGTAACTCCGCCGCTCCCGATGGTTGCCGTACCAGTGGCGCGGATGGCCGACAATCCAAGAATCGTCGACGTCGCCGGCGAGAAGGTGACCACCGGCGCCGCCGTGTAACCCAGCCCGCTATCCGTAACCGCCACAGATGCCACCTCATGGTAGACTTGCTCCAGTCCCTGCAGGGTCGCGATCCGCTCCCGCATCACCGGAACCGCTGTCGCTGCCCGTGCCACATTCAGCGTGGCCGTCGCCGTGAGGTGTTCGCGGTAGGTCTCCAATTCCGTGGCAAGGCCATTCACCGCGGCCTCCCAATTGGGACGGTTCGCGGTGTCGGACGCAGGGCACACATTATTAAGATCCACCATGTCGGCGGCCGTCAGGGCATTGAGATTCAGATAGTCATCCCCCGCGACTTCATCAATGAACTCTCCAATCAGGACAAGGCCGCCCTTCGTGCCGAGGTTCGGATCGAAATAGAACCGGTTCTGCAAATGCGGCGGCAACCCCTGGAAGTAGGTGCGCCCAGCATAATCCGTCGTCGCCACCGACGAGGGCAGTGACTGGAGCCGCCCGCTGCCGCCGAACGCAAACGTCTTCGCTCGCGTCGGGTCCTGGAGAAACACGCTGGGAGCACTGGCACCGCTGTTCGCTATACTCTGCTGGTAAAGCACCTGGGCACTCGACTGACCGCGCACCTGAGGCAGGCCCAGTTTCGCAAGCGTCAGGGTCTCCGCAGTATTCAGCACGCCGACCGTGGCCGCCTGAGCACCAAAGACAGGATCATCCGGCCATTTCGGTCGGTAAGTGATCGTGACGGCATCTCCCGAAACTTTGTCAGCGTTCGGTACCGCCGTCGCGATAAACGGCATGATCGTGCCAACCGGCGGCTGCGGAGCAAGCCCAGGTACAAAAAACCCTTCGCGGCTGTAGTAGTAGAACTTCATCCCGAAACTGGGATTGCCGCCATTGTGCGGGCCGCGGTAAAGCCAGTGCTGGCCTTTGCGGTCCTCGAACGTGAAGCTGTTGTACCCAGGCGGGGCACCAGCACCCACCGCGTTGTCGGTCGCTGCCACTTCAGAATTCCGCACAGTCCCATCTGCCTTGATCGGAAGCGGCAGGACGGTCAGCGGCATGGGCGGTTGCAGCGGTGTCCCCGCTGCTTTGTTGTAGCTCAACGGATAAGTCTGATTCTCCCGCACCACGCGTAGCGCCCGCATCGCCGGCCGCTTGTCCGCATCCGCATACGCAATCAGTACAAAGGGCTGAGAAGTCGTCGCAGCATTGTTCAAGTCGTCCCTCAACGCATAAGCATTCCCCGTGATCATCAGCGCGTGCTCCTCATTCGGATTGAAACCCACCGCAGACACATCGTTCTGCACATAGATGCTGCCCGCAGCCTGTTCCGCAGTCAGCCCCGGATTCTCCACGCCCCTTCCTGATGCAATCACAAGCTCCTGCGGGTTGTCAGGATAGCTCACCATGTAGCGAGCGGCAATCGCCGGCACATGGAACGCCTTGAACTTATCGGTCGGAGGCACCACCTTCTTGAACCACCAGACAACAAGGCTTTTGTCCGTCGGCAAGGCATTCACAGGGATAATGCCGCCCGCCCCCGCCGCACTCACTCCGGAAACAAAGGGATCAATATAGGCCGCACCAGAGTAACAGCGGCCACTCGACACATAGCCTCCCAGCTCATAGCCCGGACCCGGCGGTTCCAGCCGACTGCCGACAACCGCCGTGGTGACGGTACTCCCCGCCGGTGAAAAATCCGCAATGCCGTCGGCATTCCGGTCATTCAGCGTATAGACCGCCGGAATCCCGTTCCCAGGTCCGCTCCCATCCGGATCGGGTACTTCCGGCGACCCAAGCAAGTCCTGCGACTGAATGAATAACCGCTCGTACCACGGCCCCTCAGCAGACGTGAATTTCAGTAGGCTCCGGTTGGTCTTGTCCCTCGACGCACTGAAATCGACCACAAGGCGCTGCACCTCGGGGTTCACCTCCGTCTCCGATTCAGCAGGATCATCCTGATAGACAACCTGAGGCAGGCTGGTCGCCGCAAACTGCAGCGCACTCGCGACCCCGCTCCCCGTACTCATCACGTTGACAGGCTGGAACGCCGCAATGGATTCAGGCCAGACAAAGGTGTAGTTCCGCTTCAGCTTCGGCCATTGGATACTCAGCCGAGGAGCCTCGGGAGCGGGCAGAAAGTGAATCCCGGCATCACTGGGCTCCAGCCAGTAGATGGTCACTTTGTCAGGGTCCAGACTCTCACGCTCCGCGAAGTAACGGAACACGCCGTCAGGCCGCTGATGGCTGCCGTACGGGTTCTTCTCGCTGACCACTGGATTGAACAGGAGGCTCGGCACCAGCTGTTCATCTCCACTCTGAGCCGGCCCCGCCCTCGGCTTCAGCTCCTCGCCCAGGATGGTCTGGACGGTCGCAACCTCAGCCACCCGCCGCACATCGACAATGTCCGCTCCAATGAACTGATGCACGCCGCTCGATCCCGGCTTCTCCGCCCCGAGATACTCGACGAAAAGCCTGCCCTCCAGATTGTAGGCCCGCAGCGAGGGCGGACCCAGCTCGTTCTCATACCAGACTGTGCGGTTCTCCGCCGCAAGGCCAATCCCCGGGTTCGCTCCCACCGGCACATACTCATTGAGTACGGTGCTGGGCAGAAACGTGTTGAACACCGGATTGGCCCGCACAATGCGCCCCGCAGGGATCGATACCGCTCCGGAATCAAACCCTTTCTCCGTCCAGAATATGGTGCGCACCGGCACCTTCGATCCCGAAGACACGGAAAAGACCTCGCGGTGGAACTTGTAAGTTGGCGCACTGCCCTCATTGATGCTGTTGGATGTGTCAGGCACCGCCGAAACCCAGGTGATCGTCACCCGGCCCGGCTGGGTGGCGAAAACCTTGTTCGCATGCGGGCTGTAATAATAAGGCTGATAAGGGGTCAGCGGCCTCTCACTGGCAGCACTGATCGTTTCATTGGCCCCGCTCAGCAGGGTCACGGTGTTGCCATTCACAGTCGCAATCGGTGCACCCAGCAGCACCGCTCCACTCATCAGTGATGCAGGCAGCACCCCTGAAACCGTGACCGTCTTGCCCCCCGCCGTGCTGCTGGTCACCGTCACGCTGTCCCGGGCATACGGAGGATCGCTCAGCGGACCAAGATTGCTCGTGCCCTGCGGACTAAAAGTCTCCCCCGGCTGCACAGGCTGCGCACGCCAGTAATCATGCGGCAGCAGGGTCCCACCCCGCCGCACCAGCGGGCGCTGGATCTCGTCTCCCATGTAATAAAGCGGTGTGCCAGACGCAAAGCTGTGCCCGAAACCAGCCCCCTCCAGCACCGCCGTCACCACAGGATTGCCAGGGTTCGTGACGTCGCGCGCCCGCGGAAACCGCCCGTTCAGCAATCCCGCCGTCGAAATGGGACCTGCCGTCGCTGAGGTCGCCGCCACCCCTGCACTCTGCGGCGTCGTCACCGGTGCACCCGCAGGCGTCCGCGGCGGGGCAATCGTCACCGCCGGAGGCGAGGTGTACCCGGATCCCGCCTGTGTGATCGTGATCGCACTGACCACACCAGAACCATTGATGGTTGCCGTGGCTGTCGCCGTGACACCGCTCGGCGGCGGGGCAATCGTCACCGCAGGAGCCACCGTGTACGTACCCCCGCCCGCCCGCACCGTAATGGCATTCACCGAACCCCCGGCAATCGTCGCTGACGCCCCCGCTCTCCGGGAATCAAGCAGGTTCGTAGTCCCTCCTCGGATCTCAAACTGCGCCCGCACAGCAGCAGGCAAAAGCGCAAGTATCGTTAGTAACAGGAAACGCTTCATGGGAACGATGACCAGTTCTGATGAATAAGACAGCCCGGGACACGGACAAAGAGGCCCTGACGCGGCGGAACCAGCGACGCGCGACCCGCGGCCCCCCACATCGCTGCCGCGGCCCAGCGTTCCCGAGGATTCGGGCTCATGGTTGGATTTCCTCGTTTCACAACAATGGAAAGAGAAAGCTAATCACTCCGCGCGCCGGGCACCCGCTTTCAGAACGACTGGCCGGGCGTTTCCTCCGGCCCCGCTCTGCACCAGTTTCTCCAGAGCAGCCAGCCTCGCGGCGAGGGCTTTGTCTTCCTTGTCGCGGGCTTCAAGTCCGGCGAGTCGCTTCTCCTGCGCCGCAAGCCGGGCCTTGAGCGCCTCGTTCTCCTCACGCAGCGCCTTCACCTCGGCGTCCTTCTCCAGCTTCAGTTCCTGAATCGCCCGCGCGTTGATGCCCTCGAAACCAGCGCTCGCAAGATGCTTCAGTCCGTCCTTCTCCTGCACGAGATCAGGGAACTGCTTCTCCACATCCTGGGAAATGAACCCGTGAATCAGAGGCGAATCGTCCGACGCGTGCTTGTAGCGGAATGTGCTCGGCGTAAGTCTCATCAGCCGCGCAAGGCAATCGGTCATCGGCTCAATGTCCTTCTTCACGCGGCGGTCCGACGTGGAGATCAAACCGAACGATGTCGGCGATAGGAATGAAAAGTTGTTTCCGGCCGTCAGATTGCACCGGAATATGAGCGAATTGGTGTTATCCACAAACATCCGGTAGTTGTTTCCATTGGACCCATGCTCGATCCGGAACCCGCCCCTAACATGCAGCAGATCGGCGGGCGAAGGAGTGCCGATCCCCACAGCATTGATCGCATTGATGCAGATCGCAGATGGTCCGCTTCCCGACTGCAGCAGCAGCCTGCCGCTGCTCGCCCGCAGCACGGCATCACCAGCCAAGGCATCGGTGGACCAGGCTTGAGGGCCTCCTCCCATTCCGAAGGCACCGCGTTCCGTCCCCGCGCTGCTCACGAGGGTCAGACCCAGATTGTCTGCGGGGTTCGCACCGCGGATCATCGCGTTTCCACCGACGACCTCAAGCCGCGCGAAAGGGTTGTTCGTCCCGATACCGACATTCCCGTTGCCAGTAATTGTCATCGTTTCCGCTCCATTCGGCGCATTCAGAAACACAAAGCGGTCGGTGGCATTCCCAGTGTGAAACCGAAACTGATTCCCCTGGATGCCCATACCTAGCAATGTTGTCCCATCGTCGAAGAGGGCCAGCTTGGTGTTGGCAAGGGTCGAGCCAAGCGACAACCGGGCCGCAGGATTGGTCGTGCCGATGCCGAGATTGCCGCTGGCATCCACCCGGACTCGCTCCGACCCATTCGTCTGAAGAGTCACAACGCCGGCCGCCGGCGAAAACAGTCCGCCACCAGTGTCTCCCGAGTTGAACGAGTACCCCCCCGCACCCGTCGCCTTGATGCCGCCATTCACATCGAGCCGTGATGTCGGTGCCGTTGTCATCCCGATGCCGATGTTCCCGCCGTTCGGATTCAGCAGAAGATTCTGCGCCCCGCTGCCCTCCTTGAATGACTGAATATAGCCAGTCCCACTGCCCGTGCTGTCCACCCCAATACGGAGCCGCTCCGTTACATCATCCGCTGTAATGACCAACTGCGGGCTGCCGGTGCCAGTGCCTGCGTCAGTCACCGTGAACCGCGCCGGCGGCGAGGCATTCCCGACACCAATGTTTCCCGAATCCAAAGTGGTCAGGGCCGTACGGGCGCTCGTACCGAGAGACTCGGCAAACCTCGAGCGGAAGGCAAAGGCAGACGTCACAACCTGCTGACGTGGACTGATCTCGTTGTCCGTCGCAGCAATCGCTGCCCCGGCCGCCACAGTCACACCAAGATAGCGGCTCGAACCGTTGAAGGCATCCGCAATGCTCACCACGGGTGGCCCCTTCGGCGTTTCCGAAAATCCAAAGGGCGTGATGCTCGTGCCAGTGCCGGTGCCCACAAGCACGCTGAACTCTCCAGCCGAGATGGTCACAGTCTGCTGCTCGGAGTAAATCAGGTTGGCATTCTGCGTGTTGGACGGATGGTCCCACACACGGAAGATGACCGTACGGTTGACGGGATTAGGGTTCTGGGCCGTGCCGCCAACCGGGGCTCCCGTCGAGTCAAGCACGCGTCCCTGATAACTGATCGAACCCGGGATGGCAGTGGTGGCAGTCTGGGCCGTCACGCTCGCCGGCAGCGCGAGCAGAAACATTGTCAGAAACTGGCGGAAGGTCGTGGTCATGGCTTGATGGGTTGGCTATTCCGGTTGTTGAAAGTGCTTCTTCGGCAATTAAGTCAGGGATTGATCGAAATACTCCCTAGTTCGGAGATGCGGCGCAGCTCGAACGTGCCCTTGATGTTCAGGCCGTTCCCGGCACCGACCCCCGCGCTGTCCTTGTGCAGCCCGTGGATCACCTCCGCGTAGTTGCCGCCAATCACCGTGCTGCCCCAGCCAGACGTGACGGTGCTGCCAGGCGGTGGGGTGCTGGTGAATGTGAAGGTTACCTCGCGGGTGACGCTGTAGCTTTCCTTACCAGCGGAAAGTGGCTGGCCGCGCGGATCTTTGTTGTCGTGATCCGGGTGGTACTTGTGAACAAATGGATTCGTCGGATCATCAAACGGCAGACTGATGCTCCGACTGAGGGTTCCCGGCACCGCCACGCTGCCACTGCCAACGCTTCCGTCCAGCACGCGGTCCAGCGGGAGATGCACAGCGCAAATCCGGGCAGCTTTGGCCTTCTCAGTCCCAAGGAGTCCGGCTTCCTTCGTGCACACACCGAAGTTGTTTCCAGGCGTGCTCAGCCGTCCAAGGTAAACCTGGGAAAGCACCCGCGCAGTGCCGTCATCGGCTACATGAAGTATGTAGCGCAGCGGATAAGGACGGGCGCTCGCCGTCACCGCGTCCGCAGCAGGCTTGCTCTCGACCGCTTTGACAAGTGCATCGCCCACCCAAAGACCGGAAAGAGAGGTCTTGCGCGCTCTGACAGGAACCAGGATGTCGTACAGCATATTGTCCGTCATCCGGAGCAATGACGCATAAAGCGCACCCGGGCTTGCCGCAGTCATGGCCGTACGATCAATCCCAAAGGACAGCTCCACCGAACCACCAGGGCCGATTGCCTGTGTATAGCTGCTGCTGATCAGCGTTTCAACCCACTGGCCAGTGCCAGCATCGAACGCCCGTCGAGTGACCGGCACGTTGCCCGTGGGCAAGCCGACATTGTTGGTGCTGCCACTGAGATCTTCCTGACCCGCCGGCGCGGAACTGGATGCCACCGGCGATATCGTGACCGTCATCGCGGCCGCGCTCCGGTTCATCAATCGGGCGGTGATAATACTCCCATTCCGTCCGAAATCCATGCCATCAGCCGTACTCAGGCTGATGGACAGCGGCGAGGAAAAGTTGCCCACCACCTCCGCCGAAAACCAGTAGGCCTGGGTCGCATCCAGTCGCTCGGTAGCAGGGGAAAAAATCTGCAGTGGATTGCCCGCTCCAAGGTCCCCTCCTACGTACCTGAAGACCCTCGCATTCGCCGCAATGGCTGCCGGAAAAGTCGCAAAGTAATTCGAAAACAGGGGGTAGCTATTTCCATTCCAGAACGCCGGGAATCCAAGAAAATTCGCTCCATTGCGCACCCATGTGTTCCCCGGCAGTCTCGGCGACTGCTTGATAGTCACCGCCGGATGCGATGTGGTCCCGGCCCCGGAGCACTTCACCAGATAGGCCGTCTGCCCGTTGAGGGTGTTCAGCGTGTTCGCAACGCCACCACGGATCCAGACGCTCCACTCCGGAGTGCCAGTCGCCGGAATGAGCGGCGAATCCGTGAACTGCACCTGATCCGGGTTGGGATTCCACCGCCAGACCTCTTGAATGACAGCCGTCGCACCAGCGTTAGGAAACAGTGACTCTATAGGCGCATAACCGGCATCCCCGTGCAGATAAATCGAGTTCCAGCCCCCTTTCAACGCATAGGACACCGTTTGCCACTGCGCGGAGGCCCGTTCGGCAAACGAACCCATCAGAAATACCGCGGCCAGAATCGCCCGAAAACCGAACCCGGCCTTTTTGTGTACTGTATACTGCTTTTTCATCTGGTTCCTGCTTCTGCGGTCCTCTCTGCTTGTCCGGTCTCCGCGCTCACTCTCAACGCACGGTCAACCGGTAGAACTCCTTCTCATTGCCCGGCGCCGGGGTGGTAAACGCCCGGAGGATTCCCACCTCCCGGGCAGTATAGGCCCCTGCACCTGCGGACGGACTACCAATGGAGAATTCCACAGCTGCCCACGTCTTCACATCCGTGCTCCGCTCAATCGTGTAGGTCTTCCCGGTGATGCCGTAAAACTCCAACCGGACACTGCCTGCTGTCTTCTCCCTGATCTCAAGGCTGAAGCGCTCCGTGGCATCTCCAGCAAAGGTCCCCGCCAGATACTCCGTCCAGTCCGAAAGCCCGTCTTTGTCGAAATCCCCTCGCATGCTCAATAGGTTGATCGGCCAGTTTCCGTTCTCGTCCGGCAACACTCCCGCCTGATAAAGCTGCCATTGCTCCCAAACGTCCGGAAGTCCGTCCCTATCCACATCCTCGCCGAGATTCAAATCCAACCGCACCCGCTCTCCTCCCTTTCCCGCCCTCAGATTGCCACTCACCTCAATCGGGAGAAACCGGCTGCCGTTCATCTCTACCGCAAGGCTGAACTGTCCCTCGGTAACCACTGCCTTGTCCGTATACAACGCCGTACCACTGCGGTTGTGATCCAATCGCACACTGAGATCATAATTCTGATCCAGCAGCAACCCGCTCCGGATCGGCGACCGCCCGATCTCCACCGTTCCCTTTAGCAGCACCACCACCGCCCCCTCAACATTCAGCGTCTGCCCAACCTGATCCCGCACCGTACCAAAAATTGTGTAGTACGGCGCCGGCGGAAACGCTCGGCCAATGCCGCAGGCAAACAGGCCCAGCAGGACAGTTAACGGAAGTTGATGCTTCATGTAAACAAATCGTAGTTGGTTGATTGCCGAATCACGCTACCGCACCTCGCTGCGGAATGCACCCAGCCCCCCGCACGCTCCGAATCGCGAAACAGTTCAATTGGCTCGACGCCTGAACCCGCAGAACAAAGACTCCCCACGCAGGGTGCACACTGCAAAAGTCTTCGACCATGCCACGCGGAGTATCTTTCTTTCACCCGTTTGCCAAGAGAATTCTCACTTCGTTGTCTTTCCATCACCGATTTTCACCTCACCCCTCACACTAGGCACACAAGGCCGACCGCATTTCCTGCCGAACAATTCGCCCCATCCGGGTAACTTCACTCCGCCGTGTCCTCTCAATCACCTTCCGCGTCCAGACCATCGTCCCAGACGACACTCGCTTCCGTCGCACTGCCACAACGCTCACGGCTATACGCCGCCACCATCACCACAACACACCGCAAAGGCCGCCACCACACCACTGCCCCAACTCCCCACCAGTGCGCCGATCTGACCCTCCACAGCACCACCCCACCCCCGCCGCCCTTAGCTGTCAGCAAGAAACCCTCCACCCTCCCGTCACCTGAGTCGGTAACCACATGGTACCTCTGCCCGACAACCTCCCCACCCCTCCCCACCACAGCCGCCCGGGACCCCGCACCAGTTCGCTCGAGAGCCATCCCCTTTAGTTCACGACCAAAACCCACGGACCATACCTCGGCATCAAATGGCCCGTCACCACCCCCGCAACCCAAGCCCATCAGACTGCCATTCTCCCGACCCGGCTCACCCAGCGTGCTCACGAACTGTCAACTGACCAAAAACCCCGCCCGAAATCCACCTCCACAATCGTCCTCGGCCCGCTGCGCAGTGCCCACCACCCCCTTCCCCCTTTTTCATTCGACATCAAACAGCATTAGACTTTAAGGTTTCCGGCGTAAATTCTCATCATGGCCCGTCGGAAAGACATCGCGGACGATCCCCCTCCCGCCGCCGATCCAGCCCCCCCTGAACAGGTGGTTGAACCAGCGGAAGAAGTCGTGCGCTCCCACTACGAGAAGACTCGCAAGAGTCTCATCGAACGACTCGGCAACTGGGAGGACCAACGCTCATGGGACGAGTTCTACCGCACCTACTGGCGCCTCATCTACGGCGTAGGCCTCAAAAGCGGCCTCCGCCCCGAAGAAGCCCTCGACGTCGTCCAGGAAACCATCCTCGCCATCGCCAAACAAAGCCGCGAACACCGCTACGACCCCAAAGCCGGTTCCTTCAAGGTCTGGCTCATGAACATGACCCGCTGGCGCATCGGCGACCAATTCCGCAAGCGCGCCAAAGACACCGCCATGCAGAAATTCCCGGACGAGGACGACCGCAAAACGTCCACCCTCGACCGCTTCGCCGACCCAAAAGCCCAGAAACTCGACGGCATCTGGGACCTCGAATGGAAACAGAATCTCGCCGACCGCGCCGTCGCCACCGTCAAACAACGAGTCTCCCCCCGCCAGTTCCAGATCTTCGACGCCTACGTCATCAAGGGCTGGTCCGTCAAAAAAGTCATGACCGAACTCGGCGTCAGCATGGCTCAGGTCTACCTCGCCAAACACCGCGTCGGGGGCCTCATCAAGAAAGAGATCGCGGAACTTGAAAAGCAGCTCATCTAAGCTCGTCGCCATCCGTACCGATCCCCCGCGCATCCCCGACCACGAGGTCCTGCGCTGCATCGGCAGGGGCAGCTATGGCGAGGTCTGGCTCGCCAGAAGCGTCACCGGCGCACTCCGCGCCGTCAAAGTCGTCCGCCGCGAAGACTTCGAACTCGACCGTACCTTCGAACGCGAATTCGACGGCATCCGCAAATTCGAACCCATCTCCCGCGACCACCAGGGCCTCGTCCACATCCTCCACGTCGGCAGAAACGACGACGAAGGCTTCTACTACTACGTCATGGAACTCGGCGACGACCGCGAGCGCGGGAGCCGCATCGACCCCGCAGAGTACGAGGCCCGCACCATGGGCACCGACCGCACCGCCCACCGCCGTCTCTCCATCGAGGAATGCATCGACCACGGCATCACTCTCGCCGACGCCCTCGTCCACCTCCACGAACACGGGCTCACCCACCGGGACATCAAGCCCTCCAACATCATCTTCGTCAACGGTAAGGCCAAACTCGCCGACATCGGCCTCGTCGCCGCCGAAGGCCAGCACACCTATGTCGGCACCGAAGGCTTCGTCCCTCCGGAAGGCCCGGGGTCCGCCTCCGCAGACCTCTACAGTCTCGGCATGGTCCTCTACGAAATGTCCACCGGCAACGACCGGCTCCAGTTCCCAGAACTCCC
>JAIXVE010000034.1 GCA_027483175.1 Verrucomicrobiaceae bacterium
CGCCGGTGCCGTCTTCAACACCGTCGCAATCGCCTGCGGCTGATTCATCGACGCCAGCGCCGTCGCCACCGAACTCCGCGTCTCCCCATTCAATCCCTTCCGCGCCAGCAGCTTCGCCAGCACCGGAATCTGCCCGGTCAACCTCAGCTCCGACGCCATCCCCGCCGCCGTCCGGATAAACCCGTCCCCGTCCTCCGTCGGCAACGCAATCACCCCAGGCTCAAACCGCCCCGCCGCCAGCCACGCATACGCCTCGCCTTTCTCATTATCATCCTCGTCCACGATCTCAAAACGCACGCGCTTCCCAGCATGCCCCGCCAACTCCCACTCGACCCGCTGCGCCGTGTCATTCCGCGGCGGATACGCCCGCACTAACTCAACATCCCCGTCCACCGCCACCAGCCGCACATACGTCCGCTCCGTCGCCTCTTTCTCCGGCCGACCCCGATGCCCGTTCACCCAGAACGCAAACTTGTCAGGACACGCAAACACCGCCGACTTCATCACCCCGGCAAATCCCTCCCCCTTGCTCCCAAGGCTCGACAACAAGGTCGCCTCCCTCCCATCCGCACACGGCCGCTTCTGCAGCACCCACCCGTCCCCCGGCGCAGGCACCCACTCAGTCCCTTCCGCCGTCCCTTCAATCGCCGCAAACAACCGCGCCGCCACTTCCCCCAGCCACGCCTTCGCCTCCACCCCGGGCTCGCCCCCGCGCCTCGCCAGTCCCTGACGAATCGCCCCCGCCAGCTCCAGTTGCGCCCCATGGTCATCCGCAAAGGTCTTCCTCACAAATCCCACCAGCTTCGCCTCGCCATCCGCAGGCAGATTCCTCGCCAGCGACGCTATCGTGCTCCGCAATTCCCCACGATCCGCCTGCGGCTCATTCAACAGATAATTCAACGTCCACGCCGACGCCTCCGGGGTCTGTATCGTCCGGATCACCGCCGCCAGTCCAGCCGTCGGCTTCATCCCTTCCAGCCCCGCAAACCCACCCGGCTCCTGCAGCAGCGCCCGCAACGCCACCCTCAAGGTCTGCCGCAGACTAGCATCCTCACCCGCCGTCTTCTCAAGGCTCTCCGCCACCACCGCCGCCGTCCACGCACTCTTCTCCCCCGGATGCATCGTGATCCATTCCGCCGTCGCCGCCAGCATCCGACTCCCCGCGCCCGCAGGGCTCTTCTCCGGCCCCGTAAACCGCCGCTCCATCACCGCCCGCTTCTCGAAATTCACCGCCCGCAATCCATTCACTCCCTCCTTCACAATCCGCCAGATCCTCCCCCGCTCGCGATCCCGCCCAGGATGCGTCAGCGGCACTTCATAATGCCCGATGATCCGATTGTAGAAATCCGCCACATACAGTGACCCATCCGGCCCTAACCGCAAATCCACCGGCCGGAACCACGGGTCCTCGCTCACCATGAAGTCCTCACGCTCCTCCGCCTTCGGCGTCGCCCCAGTGAACCTGACCGCATCATGATTGATCCGGCTCGTCACACAGTTCCCCACTAGCATGTGATCCTCCCACTCCGCTCCCCAGATCCCTCCGTCAAGATACAGCACCCCGCACAACCCCGTCGATCCATGCGCGTGCTCGCACAACACCGGCGCAAAACCCAACCCGTCATGCGGCTTCCCGAAACTCGGATAAAACGCCCCCGCGATCAATTGCGTGATCGGATTGCTGTGACAATCCGCCGTGTAGAAATTCCCCCAGCTGTCCTGCGCCAGCCCGAACGGATTCACCTGCCCCCACGAATACGGCTCCACCGCCGACCCGTCCGGCCGGAACCGGAACACGTTCCCGCTGTGCAGATCCAGCGAAAACCCCCAGTCCAGCTCGCTCCGCGGCACACCCGTGTTCCCCGCACTCGGCGTCGGCTTCTTCACCCGCCCCGCCGCCGCCGGATTGTTCTCCGCCCTCACCTCGAAATGCGATGTGTTATTGAACCCGTGCGTCGCATACACCCAACCATCCATCCCCATCCTCAGACTCGAAATCATCCCGTGCGTGTCCATCTCCCACCCTAACGGCCCAAACAGCACGGTCCTCTTGTCGCATTTCCCGTCCCCATCCGTGTCCTCCAGCCGCCAGATGTTCGGAATGCTCCACGCAATGCACCCGTTCCCAAACGGCAGCACGCCCGTCGGTATGTTCAGATTGTCCGCAAACACCGTCGGCGTCTCCACCACACCATCCCCGTCTCGATCCGAAAACACCAGAATCTTGTCCCTCGATTCCTTCAGCAACCCCTCCGGCGTCGCCCACTGCTCCTTCTTCACCGCCCACGGATACTCCGCCGACGACGTGCACCACAGCCGCCCCTTCTCATCAAACGCCAGATTCATCGGCTTGTTCACCACCGGCTCGCTCGCCACCAGTTGCGCCGAAAACCCCGGCGGCAGCCGGAATCGCTTCGCTTCCTCCACCGGCGTCAGCGGTTCAGACTCACGGACAAGCGACGTGTCCTGCGCAAACACAGGCACCACCGCAGCAATCAGAAGAATATAGGCACGCATCGAAGGGAATCAGTCGGGCCAACGCAAACGCTCCCGCCCCTCCCCTTCTGTCTCCGCTTCAACGGTTCCCACCCCTCATCCCAATCGCCCCAGCATCTCCCCCAACACCCCATCCTGCCCCGGCAGCACCGTCCGCAAATCCACCAGCACCGCCCCACCAGCCACCCGCCCCAGCACCGCCACCCGCCCCATCCTCAGTCGCCTCGCCACCTCGTCCGCCCCCACTCCCGCCACCGTCACCCGCAGCGCCACCGACGGAATCACTCCCTTCGGCATCGTCCCACCACCACACCGCGCCTCGCTCCGCACCACCTCCAACTCCACCTTCCCCCCAATCGCCCGCGCCATCTCCACCACCGCCGCCGCCCGCCCCTCCAGTTCCTCCACCCCAACCCCCAGCATCGCCATCAGCGGCACCCCACCCGCCGCCCGACCCACCCCAGCCTCCAGGCTCATCGCCGCCGTCTCCTGCAGCGCCACATACGCCAACCGGTCACACCGCAGCACCCGATACATCGGATCCCGCTTCAATCCCCGCACCAGTTCCCGCTTCCCGAAAATCAACCCAGCCTGCGGCCCCCCGAACAACTTGTCCCCGCTCGTGCAGACCAGATCCACCCCCGCCGCCAGCGACTCCGCCGCCGTCGGCTCATGCTCCAGTCCCTCAAACTGCGCCGTGTCCGTCACCGCCCCGCTCCCCAGATCCTCCACCAACGGCACCCCGCACTCCCGCGCCACCTCCGCCAGTTCCCCCAGCCCCGGCTCACCAGTAAACCCCTCCATCACAAAATTCGACCGGTGCACCCGCAACACCGCCGCCGTCCCGCTCCCGATCGCACGCCGGTAATCCTCCAGCGTCGTCCGATTCGTCGTCCCCACTTCCCTCAAAACCGCCCCGCTCGTCTCCAGAATCTCCGGCACCCGAAAACCTCCCCCGATCTCCACCAGCTGCCCGCGCGAAATCACCACCTCCCGCCGCCCCCCGCCCGTCAGATGCCTCAGCATCAGCACCAGCGCCGCTGCACAATTGTTCACCACCGTCGCCGCCTCCGCACCCGCCAGCAATGCCAGCGCCGTCTCCAGAAACTCACCGCGCCCGCCCCGCTCGCCCGTCTCCATGTCCAGCTCCAGATTGTGATAGGACGACGCCGCCTCCGCCACCCTCGCCGCCACCCCGGCCGCCAGCGGAGCCCGACCCAGATTCGTATGCAGCAGCACGCCCGTCCCATTGATCACCACCCCAATCCGCCGCCGCGCCAGCGTCTCCATCTCCCGCCTAACCACCTCCACCGCCACCTCGAAATCCGGAGGTGCCACCCCGCCCATCGCCGCCTCGCGCCACCCGCTCACCACCCGCCTCACCACCATCGCCGCCATCGGCCCAGGCAACCCAGCCCACCCCGGCACCGCCCGCAGCAATCGATCCACCGACGGCAACCTCCGCTCCATGCCCTCAGATTCCTTCGTCATCTCAACAGCTCATCACTCGCCCCCTTCACTCGCCATACCACTTCGTAATCTGCTCGGTCCTAACCACCTCCGGCACAAAATCCCCCAGAAACTCCTCCACCGTCCGGTCCGCCTCCTCCGGCGTCACCGGCCGCTGTCTCACCCCCGCAAGGCTGTCATCACCAAACCGCACGCCATCCAGATACGCCGTCACCGTGATATACCCCCACCGCTGATCATACCCGCGCAGCATCCGGTCACCGAAATCCTTGATCCCCCGCACCACGTGATTCCCCGTCACCGCATCGTGCCCCACAAACCAGTAGTACGCAATGCTCCGCGCCATCGCCCGCGTCGCCGGATCCACCCGCGTACAGAACAACCGCCGCACCGGCAGCACATGCCCGCTCTTCAGCTTCACCAGCATCGTCGTCGGCTCCGCAATGTTGAACCCCTGCGCCGTCAGACACCGCTCCAGCGCATGAATGCTGTTACTCGGATCCTTGCCCGACAGCACAATCCCCGCACTCACCACATCACTCATCCGCCCGCCCTGCGTCTCGTCCAGCAGCGATGTCTCCAGCCCACCCCCCACCGGCCGGAAATAACTCCTCCGGAAAAACTCCGTGTCCTTCGCCAGAATCTCCCGCTCCTCCTTCGACGCCTCCAAATCACTCCCGCCTTCCCAGCCACCACCCACCCACGTCGGCAACTCCGCCCGCAACGCCGCCTCACGCATCGGCGGCGTCTGCGGCAGCAGAAACACAAGACTCAACCCCACCAGCAGCAGCACCTGCACAATCATCAGTCGTTTTGTCATGGCTGACCTCCCGTCTCATCGCCACCCACCCGCGTCACCTTCACCTGCGGCCGCAACGCCCTCAACCCTCCCCGCATCACCGCACTGATCACCAGCAGAAACGCCAACGCCGCCCCAAAACTGAAAAACCCCGAATAATTGTGCCACGTGTTCATCGCAAACGTCCGGTCAAACTTCGCCACCACCAGAATCGACACAATCCGCACCGCATTCGCCGGAATCGCCAGCGGCAGCGCCGCCGCAAATATCACCGCCCGTTCCCCCCACCGCCGGTGCGCCACCATCGCATAAATATAACTGATCAGCAGCAGCGCCACAATCGACCGGATCCCACTGCACCCATCGTCCACCTTGAACGACCCGCCGTCAGGATCCAGCAGCTGCGTCCCCGACTGAATCGTCGGACTCCCGATCAGGTTCCCCACATGATGCGCCAGCTTCGTCGACAGAATCGCCAGATCGTTCGTCCGCTGCTCCAAACCAGGCACCGGAATCATGAACAACACAAAACTCAGCGGGAAAAACAAATGCCGCGCCGCCTTACACCCCAGCGCAAAATGCGCCGCCCCCATCACCAGAAATGGCAGGCTCAGCACCGCCGCTCGCGCCTGAATCCCCCGAAACGCACCCACCCACAAAAACACCCCCGCCGCCAGCCACCACAACCCCGCCATCCCCTGCGTCACCGGCTCCTTCCGCATCTCCACCGACGCCTTCCACAGAAACCACCCCATCACCGGCACCACCATCCACCCGTGCTCATACAGCTTGTTCTCGTTGTTCCACGAATTCGTCAGCCACGGCAGCGTCGCCTGCGCATTCCCAGCCGCAAACTTCGGCACCAGCCCGAAAAACGCCGCCAGCGTCAGCAGGATCGAGCCAGCCAGCATCCACGCCATCACATCACCTCGCTCCGAGCCTGATGTCATCGCTTTCCGGGGTGTTTCCATCCGCCGTTCATGGACGATATCCCCGCCAAGGGCAAGCACCGGATCACCGGAACGCAAACAGGGGCAGCGAGCCGCGCCCACTGCCCCCGTCATCAATCCCTCACACCACCACGCTCAGTCGCGGTCCATCACAATCTGAATCACATACCACAGCAGCGTCGCAAACGACGCAAACAGCGCCAGCGACGCCGCCACATGCTGATCAGGATGGTAATGATGAATCACATTCGAGGTCTGATACACAATCGTCCCACCCACCAGCGCCACCATCAGCACGCAGAACAAGGTCCCCAGCGAAAACCCGAAAATCAGCGACGCCACAATCGTCGCCAGCGCCACCATCCCCGCAATCCTCAGAAACCCGCTCAGAAACGAAAAATCCTTCTTCGTCGCAAACGCCACCCACGACAACCCGACAAACAAACCCACCGTAATCAGCATCGCCTTCCCCAGCAGCTGCGGATCAATGCTCAGCGCCACCATGATCAGCGGCGCAAAAATAATCGCCTCCGCCGCCACATACAGACCCAGCCCCGCATACTGCGTGCTCCGCTTCACCGACGACGACGCCCACGTCGTCGCCACCTGCGACACCAGCATGAACCCACCCAGCACAATCAGCCACGTCCACCGCCCACCCAGCATCAACCCAGCCAGCGCCCGCCCAGCCCCGCTCGCAATCAAGAGGGTCTCCAGCACCACAAACGCCGCCACCGCACCCGCAAGGTGCCCGTACGTCCGCCGAATGAATGCGGCCCGTCCCGATTCTGGAATGTCTGCTACCGTCGCTGGGGATTCATAATAGTTCATGGTGCCTCCATTCTAGCACCACCTCCGCCCGCCGCAAGCAAAGTGGCACAGGCATCCAGCCCGTGCCCCCAATGCCCCTGCCCCCACCTCCACCGCCTCTCCACCGTCCGGGAGGCTCCCCGCGGAACCTCCCGGACCCCAAACCCACCCAACTCACCTCTTCGGTGGCTGCACTTCCTTCACCGTCGCCCCGAATTCCTCGCTCATCACAAGGATCGAGAACCTCGTCGCCCCATCCAGATCCCCCGTGCTCAGGCTCGCATAGTCAAACTTCCCGCGCAGATCGGTGTACCCGTCCTTGTAGAACACCGGCGCACCATTCACCTCCGCAAACACCTTCACATACACCTTCGCCAGCGGCTTCTTGTCCGCCGCACGCCGCACCTGCAGCCGCCCGAACCCTTCGCTCACCTGCACATCCAGCGCATTCGCATACGCCGCCTCCGCCCGCGTCACCCCACCACCACTGATCTCCACCAGCACGTTCGCACTCTGATACTCTGCAGGCAGGGCAAACACATGCGCCCCCCCGGCCGGCAGCATCACCTTCTCGCTCCGGTTCGGCCGGATCGTCCGGAACCGGCTCGTGTCCTGCGTCACAAACGGATTCGCACTGAACAGAAACTCCAGATCCATCGGATAGTAATTCACCGTCACCTCCGCCAGATTCCGATAAGACAGGCTCACCATCCGGTTCTCCAGCTTCAGCCCCATCGCCGGTTCCTGCGCCGCCAGCCGATCCTGCGTCGCATCACGGTCATCCTCCTTCGCCCCAGCCGCCGCCTTGCCCTCGATCTCATCCAGCTGCGACCCCAGTTCCGCAAACTTCCGCCTCCAGTGATCCACCGGATACGACGCCCGCGCCACTGCCACCGCCCGCGCCGTCGCCGTGTCCTCCTGACACATCGCCAGCCACGCCTTCATGTAGTCGTACGCCGCCTGCTCCGCCACCTTCCCAGGCTCCACCTTCGCAAACCGCTCCACCGCCTCCTCAATCCGATCCTGCAGCGCCAGATAATACGCCGCCGCCAGATGATCCTCACTGTTCAACTGCGCCCTGCTCCCCAGCACCCTCACAAATGCCTCGAACTGCCCGCGCAGCTTGTCATTCAGAATCGTCCGGCTCGCCCCCAGGGTGTGCGCCCGCGCATTCACCAGCGGGCTGTACTCCAGATGCTGATAACTCCGCCGCTCCACCGGATCAATCTTCACCGCCGGACTGTCCAGCGACGCCCCGCATTCCGCAAGGAACCCATCCGCATGCATCAGAAAATCCGTCACGCCCTCCGGCACATTGTGCAGCAGCGCATAACTCCCCGCTCCCGCATGCCACACATGACGTCCCCGCAGCAGCGCCAGCGCACGCTTCGCAAAATCCGCATCCTTCATCCGCCACAGCATCAGATCCAGATTCAGCGTGTTCAGATTCGCCTGCTCCAGAAACGTCAGCACCTCACCAGGCGCCGCATTCTGACTCACATACTCCCACGACGCCTTGTCCGCCTGACTCAACCGGTCCACCACCGTGAACACAAACGGCTCCCCACTCGCCGCCGTCCGGAAATTCCGGCTCAGATGCACCGGATAATGCGCAAACTTCCCAGGCGCAGGGAAGTAAAACTGAAAATCATACGTCCCCGTATGATACGGCTCCAGCACCACCGGCACACTCCGCGTCACCTGGGTCTGCAACACCGGCACCGCCCCCACCGGAATCTGAAACAGCATCTCCAGCTTCTGCCGCGACGACGACGGATTCGTCACCACCACCTGACACCCATACACCACCCCAGTCAGAAACTCCCCAGTCACAAACTTGTCCATCTTCTCCCCAGCCTGCTCGATGAACCGATCCCCCTGACGATAGAAATTCTGACTCACCAGCAGCTTCGCACCCTCTTTGTCAGGCTCCGCCGCCCGGATCTCCTGATGAAACAGGATCCCCTTCCCCGACGGCGTCAGGGTCACCGTGTTCTCCTTCCGCTCCACCTTCCCTCCCTTCACCTGCGACGGAAACGGCAGATCCAGCGCCGCCAGCGCCAGCACCATCTCCGTGAAACTCCCCGCCGCTTCCGCTAGGTGCACCGACACAAACGGCTGGGTCCCGTCCCACGCCGCATAGTCCGCCCAGAACCGGTTCACCGGCACCAGCGCCGCCGTCTGCTGCGCCATCAGCAGCCGGTAGTAATTGCTCTCCGCCCACTCCTGCGTCCGCTCCGTCTGCCGGAACATCCGCTCAGCCTTCTCCGCCACCGCCTTCCGCCTCGACAGCACCTCCACCGCCTTCTGCTTGCTGAATCCCCGCCCGCCCTTCGCATCCATGTCCGCCGCCGACATGGCAGACAGCTCCACCGGAGCACTCGCGTCCGCCAGCTTCGCCAACGCATCCTTCCCCTCCACCGTGCTCTCCATCTCCTTCAGCACTTCCTCCTGCCGCATTGCCCCCTGCGCCTTCGCCCCCGCAAACCGATCCGCCGGCCCATCGTCCACCCCGCCCCGCGGCGGCGCCCCAGGCATCGCCG
Organism: Verrucomicrobiaceae bacterium; assembly: GCA_027483175.1. Taxonomy (GTDB): domain Bacteria; phylum Verrucomicrobiota; class Verrucomicrobiia; order Verrucomicrobiales; family V1-33; genus V1-33. Next base: position 9,069 of record JAIXVE010000034.1, read on the forward strand.
GCTCGTTCACCGCCATCTCCGACCGGTTATAATACAACGCCCCGGCCCACTTCCTCCCGTCCTCCACGCCATTCGATCCCCCGCCCCCAAGCCCACCACTGAACCCGCCCGCGTCCGTATCCATCTTCCACGCCTCCCCGCCTCCGCCACTCCCCGGCATCCCGAAAAACGCCAGCGACCGCCCGTTCAGTGCCGTCTCGAACAAGAACGAATCCCGCTGCGGATTCTTCGCCTGCGTGTCCAGATAATCCTTCATCATCCGCACCACCACCGGCCGCTCCGACTCAATCCGCCGCGCCAGCAGGATCCGCTCAAGGGCATTCAACCCGCTGTACTGCCACGGCCGCAGATACCCTGACAAATCCGCCCCAAGCAGATAGTGATCCATGAAGGTCTTGTCCCGCTTCCCTGCCAGAAACGGCAGCACCACGTCCTTGAAAAACCCCGGATCCTTCCGCGCCAGAAAGAAATGCAGCTCGTGACTCGCATGCAGCGAATACAACCGCGCCTTCTCCTCAGGCTTCAGATCCACCCAGTTCAGCAGAAACGAAAACTCCATCAGCTGCGCATTGTTCGTCAGGCTGTAGAACAACCCGTGCGCCGCCCCCAGATGCCCCACACTCTGCCACGTCGCCGTCAGCGCGTCCGCAAACTCGAACGCCACATCCTTCTCCAGCCGCGACACCCGATCCTGTCTGCTGAAATGTCCCTTCGGATCCAGCCCGCCACTCAGCCGCAGATCCTTCAGCGCCAGCGGTTTCGCCGCCATCGGAAAATCCCGCACCACCGCACTGTCCGCATCCACCGCCACAATCCTCACAAACTGCCGGTCCCCCAGCGCCGCCCCGTCAATCGCCACGTTCCCATCCTTGTCAGGCCGCAGATTGTACGCCACCGCCCCCTGCATCCCCAGAAACGACAGATCAGGATCCATCGGCCCAGCCGCCGCACCATCCTTCTTCGCACTCGCCCGATCCACCGCCGACGAGGCCGTCACCAACCCCGGCTTCTCCGCCGTCATCGCCGCCGCCTCCTCACCCGCCTGCGCCACCTGACGCTCCGTCACCGTGTCCGCAATCGCCCACGGATTCAGCAGCAACCCCGGCCTCGGCAGCAGGTTGCCCGCAAAATGCTTCGCCCCGCGCCGCTCCAGCACATACCGGTATTCCTCACCAATCGTCCGCGCACTCTGATAAAGACTCGGCCGCCACGCATTCGTCATCGCCATCGGCTGCGCCAGATGATCCTTCCCTAACGACTCAAACGCATCAAAATGCGGCAGATACCGGCTCGCAAACACATGCACCCGCGTGTCCACCCCCGCATTCCCCACCCTGAATACCCACATCGTCTTCGCCGCCTCCTTGTCCCGCGCCGGCAACTCCGCCTTCACCATCCCCGTAATCGCCAGCGGCGCAGGATTCGACAACTCCATCGTCAGCGCCGCACTCACCACATGCCCGGACTCCGTCGTCCCAGCCCCCACCCGCACCACCGTCGCCGCCAGCGTCGGCGCAAACTCCACCGCATACTCCCCAGGCGTCAGCCCGCTCAGCACCACCATCCCGCCCCCCGCCTTCACCGCCGCCGACGCATCCCGCACCGGCACACCATTCCGCAACTCCAGCACACTCACATCCCCAGCCGCAGGCTCGCCCGATCCCGTCCACGCCAATCGCACGGGCACGCCAGCCACCGCATTCACCGCCCCAGGCATCGTCGCCCGCGTCCCCGGCAGCACAAACACTCGCTCCACCCCGCTCGCACTCCGCACCGACACGCTCGCAATCCCCTCCAGCTTGCCTAACGCAACCATCCCGCCCGCATCGGTCTTCAGCGTGAACTCCCGCGTCACCGTGTAATCACGATGCACCACCCGCACCACCACTTCCCGCTCCGCACGCTCTTCTCCCGACCGACCCCGCTCCTCCAGCACATACCCACTCTCCGTCGGGCTCAGATGGATATCACTCGTCTGCTCCGTCACACTGATCCCGTTCACCGCCAGCGCCCCATCCGCACTCAGCTTCGCCGTCTGACCGGTCCCTAACGCCTTCACTTCCCCCGCCAGCAGGAAACTCAGCGACGCCAGCCGGTCCGGCACCGTGAACTCCACCACGGTCTCCCCATCCTCCGTCAGCTGCAATCCCTCCGGCTTCCCTGCCGCATCCCGCCCGCCAAGGGTGTAAACCGTCGACGCCGGAATCCCGTCCAGGGTCTGCGACGCAATCGTCAGGGTCACGCGCTCCATCACGCCCAGCACCGTCGGCCGCCCATTCAGCAGCACCGCCGGCCGAATCGCCAGCTTCGCCGTCTTCCCCGGCAGCAGGCTCTCCCGCGCCACATGAAACCCAGCCTTCAACTCATACGCCTCTCCCGCCAGCGCAATCCGCTCAAGGGTCGTAAAACCACTCCCATCCCCCAGCACCACATTCTGCTCCCCCGGCCGCTCGCTGAACGGTATCGTGATCAGCCCGCCTTCCCCACTATCAAACCGCCGGGTCCCCATCAGCGCATAACTCTTCGCCACCGGCTTCATCGCCTCGTCATACACCCGCACCACCGTCCCCGACGCCTCCTGCGACACCAGATGCCGCAACCCTCCCTTCCGAATCAGCGCCCGACTGCTCCGCCCGCCCCCGATGAACTCCACAATCCACACGCCGCGCTTCCCCTTCAGCTCCGGAAACTGATACGTCCGCTTCCGCCGCTGCAGCGGTGCCTCCCCGTACTCATGCGTCTGCTCACTGTTAGCCGTCAGTCCGTCCAGGTTCAGATCCGTGTTCACCTGCGCCCCGGTCGTGCTGTGCACATGCTCCGTGTTGATCTCATACACCTTCACCAGCAGCTTCGGCACGTTCTTCACGTGCAGATCAATACTCACATCGTCCGCCGCACCCCACGTCCTCGGCACCGCCGCGTCAAAATCCAGATCCACCCGGTCCTTCAGCGCCTGATACGCCCCCGGCGACAACGCCGAAACCCACTTCGCCGCATCCGCCGCCCCCGACACCAGTCGTGCCTCCGCATGCACCGCCGCCAGCCACCCGGATTCCAGATAAGGCGCATACTTCTCCGCCGTCTCCGCCCCCGCCAGCGCCGCTAGCAGCAGGCTCCTCACCAGTCCTTCGTCATTCGCCACCGGCGGCTGCCCCGTCACCGCCGCAAAATCCGCATTCAGATCCACCGGCAGCTTGAACGCCTCGCTCTCCCGGAACTCCGGCCGCACATAACCCATCGGCCGCGGCAGCTGCAGATACGCCAGCAACCTCGCCTCATCCGTCACCCCGCCCTCCTGCTCGAACACCAACCTGTGATACAGGACGTGCGCCTTGAACGAATTGAACGCCGGTGCCAGCCGCTCCGCAAACGCCTCCAGGCGCCCCAGCCACGCCCCCCTCACCTCCCGGCTCCGATCCGCATCCTCACCAAACGCCGGCCGCAGCTTCGCCGCCCACGCATTCACAAAATTCGTGTTCTGCAGCAATGCCGGCCGCAGCTTCAGTAGTTCCTCCAGCTGCGCCACCGTCAGCTTCCCGTGAATCGCAAACTCCCCGAAACCACCCGATTCCGGCGTCCCCAGATCGTCATTCACCACCGCCACCAGCCGCGGAAAATCCGGCCGGTGAATCCGATTCAGCAAGTCCCGCCGCCGCGCCGTCGTCAGCTCCACCCCGTCATTCCTCATCACATGCACCAGCCCGCTCGTCGTCACATTCCCCAGCGCATCCGTCCCCCGCAACGCATCCGCCAGAAACGCCTCACGCGTCACCAGCGCCGGATCAAGGCTCGTCGCCAGATCCGGCCGCGCATCCGGCGTCACCCGCTGATGATTGTATGACACCCCCAGCTTGTTCCGCAGATACTCCAGCGACCCCGCAGGGTCCGTCCCGTAATCCAGCAGCACCTGCCGGTTCCGAATCTCATTCCTCCGCGCATTCGCCTGCTGAAACCGATTCTCCCATTCCCCCAGCAACGCCCCCAGCTCCGCCTTCTTCCCCTGATGCTGCAGATGCAGCGCATGATAGTAATAATAATCATCCGTCCCCGGAATCAGTTCCTTCAGCACCGCCCCGCGATCCGCCGCCAGCGCAAACCGCTCCGGAAAACCCGTGTCCGCCGCAGGCACGGTCGCACTCAGCACAAGAAAAGGAACCAGACAGAACGAGATGGATTTCATGACAGTTAGGGAATAGTTGACCAGGGGAACCGCGACGCCGCAATCCCTCCCGGAATACCCGCACCCTATACTCGCTCCCCCACACCCGCCCAGCGGCGAGGTGTAAAGAAGTTGTCATGGCCCTCCCCCCCGCCGCCTCACCCTAGTGTAGTCCGTCTTACAGATGGTGTCTTATGGACGAGGGATTTTTTCCGAGTCCACGGCGCGAGGAGGGCGCGAATCAGGATTCGCAACCGACGAGCAACACAGGAATCGGGGAAAAGACCCGTCCCCACCCCATCCGTAGTGCGGCTCAATCCTCCTTCCTTCCCACAAAATCAGAAGATACCATCTGAAAGACGGGCTACCCTAGATCCGCCAGCCGCACCGTTCCCTTCTCCGTAAAGAACTCGATCAGCGCATCCCGCGACTCCACCGCATGCAGGGTCAGCGCCGCGTCGCTCTGCTGCACCAGCTCCGCCAGCAGCTCATACCGCCGCCCGCCCGACTGCGCATCAAACGCATTCAGCCCGATCACATACCGCTTCTCCGGCTCCACCGGCTTCCCGTCCGCCAGCGTCACCGCCTTCACCTTCAACCCACGCCCCTCCCCTTCGCTCTCCACCCGGAATCCTTCCAGCGCATGCGTCGAAAACGGAGCTCCTAGCACTTCCTGCATCACCGGCACCAGATCCGCACCCCGGATCGCCGCCGTCGCCAGACGGTTCTCATACGGAATGATCTCCCACGCATCCGCAATCGTCTTCGCCCCCGCCGCCACATCCTTGTCATCAAGGAACAACCCGTGCAGCACGCCGTCCACCGTCACCTTCCGCTTCCCTAAACTGTGCCGGATCGCCGCCGTAATCAGCTTCAAGGACGGCGCCGCCGTCCCCGGCCGCTCCGGACGGAACGCCAACCCCACCGCCAGTTCCCCAATCGGCTTCTTCAACTCCGCCTCCGACGCCGCCACTTCCTTCTGCGTCGCCCCGATAATCATCGGATCCAGCGCCACCGACTTGTCCATCTTCACCGTCTGCACATTCACCCCCACCAGCTTCCTTGTCTCCCGGTCAAACACCAGATCCGTCCGCCCACAATGAATTCCGTAATAGTTCGCCTGCGTGTACGGAATCCCGTTCACCTTGAAATTCCCAATGTCCTTGTGCGTGTGCGCCGCAATCACCACCGCCAGATCCCG
>JAIXVE010000315.1 GCA_027483175.1 Verrucomicrobiaceae bacterium
CGCCTGGCCACCCGCGATTTCACGAACCTGCTAACTCAAAGCGGCTCTACTTCTGTGGGATGCCTGTGATTTGAAATTTGAGATTTGAGATGGGCTTGTTGGGAGGGGAGGAGGCGTGGTCGGAGGAGGGCTCGTAGGCGCACTCCGTGCGCAGGGAGAGCTGTGATGCTCACAGCAGTACAGAGCCTGCGGCGTGCTTGGTCGGAGGGGGGCAACCCCGTACGGGGTTGGGGCATTTGTTGATGGTGAACCCGGAGTATCGCTTTGCGCCACTCCGGGCTATTGATCGGTCGTCCCTACGGGACGGGGGCGGGTTGAGTATGGCCGAGATGGCAGGTTCGGCGGTTGGTGGGTCGAGGTCTGTTGGGCTTTGGTTTGAGGCGTGCGCTGACATTGGTGTCAGTCGATGCAGTAGTCTGAGAGGTGGGAGAGCACATGCTCTCCCACCAGAACGTATGGACTCTTGGGCTGCGCATAAAACGCAGCATCGAGTGGCTCGAACTCAGGTATGCGTTCAGTGCGGTCGGCCGGGGCGCTGTACAAGAACTGACGGGCGTCCCTGAATAGCTTGAGGAAGTGATCCGCTCGGATGAACTGTAAATCAGCCTCGGTCTCGTCATCGAACTCCCCTCGACCATTGGAGAAGAACTGCTCGTGCCCTCCGTTGTCGACCTCCGTTTGTAGCCAACAAATGGTATAGATAAGTCTCCAAGGCTGAGGCATGGCGTGCAGCCTCTTGTTCATCGCTTCAAAGGATCGCGCAATCTGCACTTCCTACGTTTAAGACCTTGTCTCCCTCGACGACGACGCCGAATCCGTGTTCTCGGTCCCAGTCGCATCCGAAAGAAATTCCAATCTGGATTGGATTGCCATCGTAGGGCCAGGTGACTGTGAGAGAAGACAATCGTATCATCGACTTCAGCTGCGAGGGGTCTGTGATCTCAGGCATGTTTTTGATCCATGCTTCTCCAGCGTTCGCGTACTGTGGCCGCATTCTGGTGTAGAAGGAGAATCCGGCTTCAAGAATCGCGCTGTAGATAGGTGCGTCGCGCTCAACGAATCTGCGCCACGCCGTGACTTGCTCCTCGCATGGCGGGATCTGCTCTTCATCCTTGGTGTTCACGCAAAGTTCGACACCGGGGTTGGTCGCTTGCCCCATGAGAGGGATGTTGAGGTCACCACACCATTGAAACTCGTCCCAACGCAATGGTATCTGATCAAGCTGTGCGCTATTGCTCATGAGGAATTCGTCACAGGGCGACTCGGATCTGGTGTTGGCGAGCGGGAAGGGTTGATGGCACGACAGATGCCATGCGAGCCGTTGACTGCATGATTTGCGTTCGGCGGGTCGGGTGCTTCATGAAATTCATTGTTTCGGACTGATTGCTTTCCCTGATCTGTTGATGATCTGGGCTTTCTGCCATTTCGAAGTGTGGCTTCCTGCCCAGATTTGTTTGTTTTTTTCGGTGCCAAACAAGATGATATCCACCTTGTCGGTCAGGGGTGCTGAACGATAGACGCTCCTGACTTCAAGTTCACGCGTCTCGCCTTCCCCAATGGGAAAAGGTAGAGGCCAATCGCTTAAAAAGCCTACATTAACGAGAAGATCATCCCCGGGCGCAAGCGTGAAAGCCTTCGTGATCCCCATGCCTGCGGTGTAATCACGACTTGGCCGGGTGCGGAACACGACATCTGGTGCGTTGGGCGATCTGAATTCGACGGCCATGGCATCATCGCCTTCCGGGCAATACGGGCGGAATAGCATTATTCCGCGCTGGGTGGTGTTGGAAATCTTCAGGTGAATGTGCGTATGAGCCTTGAAGAGGATGATGTCCAAGGTGTTTGACGTTGTCGATTCGGAAGATAAACCCGTGGAATCATGAATGGTCATGGTGATGGCGTTTGTTTCTGCCGGCTCTGCGGGATGAGCCAGCGGAATGACTCCGAACAAAAGGGTGAGGATTATGGGTGCTGCTCTCATGTCTTTATATCTTTGGGCGGATGTCTGAAGCGGTGGCAGCCTCCGGGCGGGGCGGCGCGTGGAACGCAGGGTGAGGTTTGGAATTGAGGTGGGGCATCTCGGAAAGGAGTTGGTTGGCTGCGGTGAATGTGTTCGCTCTTTGATGCGTCATTTGGTGACCTTGCTCGGGGTTGGAAAGGCAATCTCGGGAAAGTCCTGAAAATGCAGACTCGAACGCAGATCCAATAAAGCAGCACGATAGCGGACAAAGGCACCTAATCGGGCGGCTGGATAGGCCACACGAGCACCAGAGCCACCATCCCAAGAACCTCCAACCAGCTTGATGGACGCCTCAATGGCCTTTCGGTGATGTGAGATGAACTCTTCCAACGTGGCCAATACTTCTGCGTTCTTCTTCAGTCTGTCCCGATACATGGTCTCGATGATGACACAGCCGTTCGACACCTCATCGGCGGCAATCTGGTTGCGAGTCATCTCGTCGGAGGCAGACTCTCCGACGCCCCACATTTTGGCGGTCGAGGAGGAGAAACCGCTGGAGCGAGCGAGATGTGTTCTAAAGACCTTGTCCCCATCTGAAACCGCTTCCCCAATGTATCGCTTCCAATCGAATTGAAGCTCTTTGCCGTCCGGCAAGACTGGAAAAGTTGCAGGGAAAGGGTAACCGCTGGTGTTGGGCTCCGTGGCGTATGGCAATGCGGTCTCCTCCGCCAACGACACACCGAATCCAAAGATGGTAAAAAATATGAGAAGGGCTTTCATGACTTGGAGTGTCGTGGTGATTAGGGCGAACGTTTCGGGTGGGGCGACGGCGAGCGGGAGGTGTCGGTGACGCGACAGATGGCATTCGAGCCGTTGCCTGCATCCATTTTGTGCGCGCCTGGTGTGGCCGGCGGTTTGGTCAGTGCCCATCATGGCTGGCTGGTGTTTCACGTGCTCGAAGTCTCCGCGTCAGCGGAAGTGGAACCAGTACGGCTGATGCGGCGACGATGCATCCTCGGACAAGGGCCTCGTATGGTGGATGCCACAGGTCGGTGACAATCTCTCCAAGGGTCAATCCCAACGCCATGCCGAGAGCGCCGAGCAAATCGTGCCGCTTACGGAGGATGTCCGAATTGCCTCTGTTGAGGATGAGCATCACAGCACCAATGGAGACCAGTGAAATGATGAAGGTCGTGAGATAGTGGTGCATGGACGGTGGTGGTTGGGTGGGCGTCTGAGCGATGGTACCGCTGGGCTGGGGGGGCGGCGGGGATCAATGGGTGGATGTTGAAGTTCGATGGATCATGGGAACCGGAGGGGCTAGTGTGGTGTTGCATCCGTGCTTTGTTCTGCCCGTCGTTCGGTGATGCGGCGGCGAGCGGTCTCCCGGACAAACGCCTCGGAGTCCTCCGCGAGCAATTCAAGAATCCGATCTGTGGCCTTCGAGTTATTTGCCAGGGTGTTGCGAACGGAAGCGTTTGGATCTCTCGCCAGCGTCTCCTGAATATCTTCAGTGATGCGACGCGTCATCGCGACCTCAGCACGGACGAGCACCCTGGGGTCGGAAGCGATCTCCCTTAGTATTTCAACAGGTGCAGTCTTGTTCCGAACGATCGATGCGTTGGCGAGGGAGTACCTCGAAATCAGTTCCCGCCATACCTCGATCGGTGCTGAGTCGTTCCGGAACCGTTCATAATCGACCGGATCAGTGCTCCGCATCAGGGCGAGAAACTCTTGTGCGGTGGCGATCATTGTCTTGGCAGAACAGTGTAGTTATGACAGGAGATTCTGACTGATATCTTCATCTCCGGCCGCCAAAGGGCGTGGGTTCTTGGGAGGATATCACTGTGAGGAATGGCCGTCAAACCGGGAAAGAGGGGGGAGGAAGTGAGAAGTGAGAAGTGTGAAGTGTGAATGGCTTGTTGGGAGAGGGCGTGTTGGGAGGATCGCTGGTTGGGAGGGGACGAGGCGTGTTGGGTGGCGCGAGTACGGAGCCTCGCGATCCCGGGCTTGTTGGGAGAGTGGCTGGTAGGCGCACTCCGTGCGCAGGGAGAGCTGTGATGCTCACAGAAGTCCAGAGCCTGCGGCTGATGGTTGGGAGGGCGGACCCCTACGGGGTCCTGTGTTATTGTGTTGGGAACCGGGGGTGCCGCGAGCGGCTCGCGGCACCCCCGGCTAGTCACCGGTCGTCCCTACGGGACGGGGGCTGGGTGGGAGAAGTCGGGTTGACATAGTGTCAAAAAGACACTAAATGAGGCAGATGAAGACTGAGACTGACGTTGAGAAGGTGGCGACGGGGGAGGGGAGTGGGGCGATGGCGGGGTGGCTTGCTGGGAGTGTGGTGGGGACGGCGGTTGGGGATGCGCTGGGGTTGCCTGGGGAGGGATTGAGTGCTGGGCGGATTGGGAGGATGTGGGGAGGGGAGTGGAGGATGCGGCTGGTGTTGGGGCGGGGGATGGTGAGTGACGACACGGAGCACACGTGGTGCGTGCTGGGGGCGCTGGCGGAGGGGAGGGGAGAGGCGGCGGGGTTTGGGAGGGCGCTGGGGAGGCGATTGCGGTGGTGGTTTCTGGCGCTTCCTGCGGGGGTGGGGATGGCGACGGCGCGGGCGGGTATCAGGTTATGGTGCGGGTGGTCGCCGGAGCGGAGCGGGGTGTGGTCGGCGGGGAATGGGCCTGCGATGAGGAGTGCGGTGATCGGGGTTTATTTCTGTGAGGATGAGGAGAAGCGGAGGGAGTATGTGAGGGTGTCGACGCGGGTGACGCATACGGATCCGAAGGCGGAGACGGCGGCGCAGGCGGTGGCGCTGGCGGCCGCGGCGGCGGTGCGCGGGGATGGGCCGGGGGAGGTTGTGAGGGCGTTGAGGGAATTGAGTGAGGATGCCGGGTGGCGGGAGATTGTCAGGCTGATGGAGGAATGCCTTGCGGAGGGGAAGAGCACGGGTGAGCTGGCGGCGGCGATGGGGTTGGAGAAGGGAGTGTCTGGTTATGCGTGGCACAGTGTGCCGGTGGCGCTGTATGCGTGGTTGAGGCATCCGGATGATTTTGTGGCGGCGCTGACGTCGGCCTTGGATTGCGGCGGGGACACGGACACGGTGGGTGCGATCGTGGGTGGGATTGCGGGGGCGCGGGTGGGGGTGGAGGCGATTCCTGCGGCGTGGCGGGAAGGGATCGTGGATTGGCCGATCAATGTGGCGGTGCTGAGGGATGGAGCGGAGCGGGTGGCGTCAGGTGAGCGATTGCCGGGGATTTTGTGGCCGATGCGGGTGGTGAGGAATCTTGTGTTTCTTGTGGTGGTGCTGGGGCATGGGTTTCGGAGGATGCTGCCGCCGTATTGAGGGGGGTGGGAGGGGGGGAAGTGAGAAGTTAGAAGTGAGAAGTGAGAAGGGCTGGTTCGGAGAGGGCGTGTGGGGAGGGGATAGCGGGACAGGCGTCTTTGGGGGAGTTGGCGGCATGATTGGGTAGGGGATGGCGGTGACGGCTGGCTTGACGGTCGGGTTGGGGCGGGTAGGGATGGGTGTATGAGATCGACCGGACGACTGAGTGCTGTGAGTGCGGGTGGCTGCTGTACTGGTGCGAGGAGGGATGGTGAGGTGGAAGGGGGGATGGGGCGATGAAGGTGGTGCTGGCTGGAGGGAGTGGTCAGGTGGGGATGATGCTGTCGCGGGCCTTTGCGGCGGAGGGGCATGAGGTGGTGATTCTGAGTCGCGGGGCGAGCGGAGCGGTGTATCGGACGGTGCGATGGGATGGTGAGAGATTAGGTGAGTGGGTGGGGGAAGTGGACGGTGCGGATGTGGTCATTAACCTTGCCGGGCGGAGTGTGAACTGTCGTTATAATGAGGCGAACCGGCGGGAGATCATGGAGTCGCGAGTGCGGTCGACGGCGGTGCTGGGGAGGGCGATTGCGGAGTCGGTGCGGCCGCCGCGGGTGTGGCTGCAGTCGAGCACGGCGACGATTTACGCGCATCGTTATGATGCGGCGAACGACGAGGCGACGGGGATTGTGGGTGGGGAGGAGGAAGGCATGCCGGAGACGTGGCGGTTCAGTATTGGGGTGGCGAAGGCGTGGGAGCGGGCGGTGGAGGAGGCGGAGGTGCGAGGGACGCGGAAGGTGATTCTGCGGTCGGCGGTGACGATGAGTCCGGATCGCGGTGGGGTCTTTGATGTGCTGCTGGGGCTGACCCGGTTAGGGCTGGGGGGCACGAATGGGGACGGGCGGCAGTATGTGTCGTGGATTCACGAGGTGGATTTTGTGCGGGCGGTGCGCTGGTTGATTGACCATGAGGTGAGCGGGGTATTCAATCTGGCGTCGCCGAATCCGCTGCCGAACCGGGAGTTCATGCGTGGGTTGCGGGAGGCGTGGGGGACGCGGCTAGGGTTGCCGGCGGCGCGGTGGATGCTGGAGATCGGGGCGCGGGTGCTGCGGACGGAGACGGAGCTGGTGCTGAAGAGTCGGCGGGTGGTTCCGGGGCGGCTGCTGGCGGAGGGATTTGTTTTTGAGTATCCGGAATGGGCGGGAGCTGCGGCGGAGTTGTGCGGTCGGTGGAGGGGGAGGGAAATTGGAAATAGTGAATAGTAAATAGAAAAAGGGGGCTGGTGGGGAGGGGGCTTGTTGGGAGGGGCTGGTAGGCGCACTCCGTGCGCCAGAGAGAGCTGTGATTGCTCACAGCAGTCCAGAGCCTGCGGCTGGCTTGTTCGGAGGGGCGGACCCCTAGGGGTCCTGTGTTATGTTGTTGGGAACCGGGGGTACCGCGAGCGGCTCGCGGCACCCCCGGCTACTCACCGGTCGTCCCTACGGGACGGGGGCTTGTGGGGAGAGGGCGGGTGGGCGCACTCCGTGCGCGGAGAGAGCTGTAATTCTGACAGCAGTCCAGAGCCTGCGGCTGCTTGAACGGAGAGGGGCCTAGGTTATTTGAGGAGGCCTTTGGATTTGAGGGCTGGGGTTAGGGCGGAGGCCCATTTGGTGTAGCCGGCTTTGTTGGGGTGGAGGAGGTCTGGGAATTCTTCGGGTTTGGCGTCGCCGGAGGCGTTGGCGAAGAGGGCGTAGGTGGGGACGAGGGTGACCTGGGGTCTGGAGCTGGCGGCTTTGCGGTAGAGGTCGTTGATGGCCTTGATGCTGGCGGCGGGTCGGGATTTGGATGCGGAGGCTGGGAAGACCTCGCAGAGGAAGATGGGGAGGTCTGGGCGGTGGGCTTTGAGGGCGTCGAGGAGGAGGACGGCGTTGGCGGCGATGGTTTCCGGGGAGGCTTTTTCTTCGAGGTCGTTTGTGCCCATGAGGAGGACGACGGCGGCGGGGGAGAGGTCGAGGACGTCTTCTTTGAGACGGACGAGCATGCCGCGGGTGGTGTCGCCGCTGATGCCGCGGTTGGCGGCTTTGAGGCCGGGGAAGGCCCCGGCGAAGTCGTCGCCCCAGCCCTGGGTGATGGAGTCGCCGAGGAAGACGACGGCACCTTTGTCCTCGGTCGTGCGTTTGGCCCATGCGCTGCGTTTTTCGAGCCAGAGGGATTTGAACCAGTCGTAGCGTCGGATGGGGCCGGTGCCGGGGAGCCCTTCGTCGGTGGCTGGGATGGCGAGCGGGGATTTATCCTGAGCGGAGACGAGCCCGATGGAGAGGGCCAGGGCGAGGAGGAGCGAGCGCACGGGAAGGCGAGGTGGTTGTTAGGTGCCGGGGTCAGAGACCGAAGGCTTTTTCCATCTGCTGACGGACCTTGGTGAGCCGTTCGAGCCCGCCGCCGCCGACTTCAGCGGTGGTCCAGCCGGTCCAGTTGGTGTCGGCGATGGCCTTGCGGACTTCGGCCCAAGGGAGGTCGTCGTCGTCGCCGGTGATTTCGGTGAAGGAGTTCTTGGCGCGGCTGAAGCCTTTGACGTCGAATTTGACGGCGCGAGGGCCGAAGGCGCGGATCCATTCGCCGGGTTGGCCGTATTTCCAGTGGTTACCGATGTCGTAGTACTGGCCGACCCATGGGCTTTTGAAGCTGTCGATGAAGCGGATGTGGCGGTCGGCGGATTGTTCCGGGCCTTTGTCGTGATCGTACATCATCTGGTTCCAGACATTTTCGAAGAGGATGCGCTGGCCGAGGGAGGCGGCGAGGGGGATGCTTTTGGAGATTTCGATGCGGGCGCGTTCTTCGATTTCTTCGGCTGGGCCGTCGCTGCCTTTGCCGACGACGATGAGGATGCCGGAGCCGCCGGCGGCGTGGGAGCAGCGGAGACAGTGGTCCATGTTGGCGCGTGCTTTGTCGCGGACCTCCTGTTTGGCGTCGGTGAGGCGGGTGCCCCAGTGTTCGTGATTGATGGCGTTGTGGACGAAGACGCCCGAGGCGCGGACGGCTTCGCGGACCTGGTCGGGGGTGAAGCCGCCGGCTTCGTCGAAGTCGACCCCGTCGAAGCCTGCTTCTGCGGCGGTCTGGAGGCGTTCGACGATATTGAGGGGTTTACCGCCTTTGCCTTCGCGGGCGATCATGCCGAGCTTGCAGGAGAGGAGGATGCCGCGGGAGGATTTGGGGAGGACGATGGGGGCTGGCTTGGCTTCTTCGGCGAGTGCGGAAGAGGCCGAGCCGACGGCGGCGGCGGCGAAGGTGGACTTGAGGAAGGCGCGGCGGTGTGAAGAGAGAGACATGAGGGGTGTGGGGAGTTGGATTCGCTGGCGCATTGAAGGCGGCTGGGGCGCGATGGGAAAGGAAAATGATGCGTATGGGGGCGGGTCAGAGTTTGCGGGTGCGGAGACGGATGAAGAGACGGCCGGAGGAGGAAAGGGAGGCGGGGATGGTGACGGAGATCTGGTCCGGCGAGGGGATGGGATTGATGGAGATGAGGAGACCTGAGGGGTCGGTGGAGCTGGTGGTGCCGAGGGGAGCGGAGGAGGACCATGGGCCGGCCGGGCTGGTGCTGAACTCGACGAAAAGGGAGGCTTCGGGGATGGAGGTTTCGGTGCGGGAGAAGGAGAGGACGAGATTGCCGGAGCCGTCGAGGGAAGTGGTGGGTGCGGCGGAGGGAGAGCCGTTGAGGGGGAGACCGCCGAGGATCCATTCGAGGCCGTTGGCGATGCCGTCGAAGTCGGGGTCGGCGTCGAAGGCAGGGTTGGCGTTAGGGTTGACGGCAGTGATGCTGGCCTGGGCCCATGAGTCGAAGGCGGAGGCGGGGGAGACGACGAGGGAGGCGCGGTTTCCTGAGGGGACGATGCGTGCGGAGTAGCCGGGAGTGATGGAGGCGAAGGTGCCGGTGATGGAGTCGGCGGAGGCGATGGTGAGGGAGGGAGCGCTGAAGCCGTTAGGGCCGATGGCGAGGACGAGGGAAGCGCCGGAGATGTCGAGCGGGCCGGAGACGTCGAGGAGGTCGGCGGCGGTGCCGTCGATGTCGATGGTGAGGGTGCCGCGGAGGGAGGCGGGGCCGGTGGAGAGCGTGGCGGTGTCGGCGGCGGCGAGGCCTGGGCGGACGGTGCCGGAGGCGTTGAGGGGACCGGTGCGGCCGGTGCCGCCGAGCGTGGTGCCTTGGGCGGTGGTGAGGAGACCGGTGCCGGTGGCGCTGCCGGAGGTGTTAGAGACGAGGGCGTGACCGGCGGTGAGTTCGAAGGTGCCGGAGAAGGAAGAGTCGTTGCCGGCGAGGAAGAAGCGGTCCTGGGTGCGGGGCGAGGACATGTTGAGGCGGAGCGTGCCTGAGCCTGAGAGACGACTGCGGAGGGTTGGGGTGATGGGGGTGGCTGCGGTGGAGGTGGTGGCGTAGAGGATTTCGCTGATGGATCCTGTGGGGGAGGTGATGGTGCCTGCGGGGGAGATATTGCCGGTGTAGTTGCCGCGGTTGAGCTGGAGGGTTCCGCCGTTGAGAGTGATCGCGGCGTCCCAGTTGATGGCACCGTTGCCGGTGGTGGGGGCCTGGGAGAGATTGAGGATGGTGCCTGGATTGACCTCGATGGAGAGGGAGGATGCGGCGTCCTGCTGGATGTTAGTGGCGGTGGCGGCGTTGAGGGCGTTGTTGAAGCTGACGATGCCTTCTTCGATGCGGATGGTGCCGTTTTTCGTGGTGCGGTCGAAGTAGATGCCGGCGATGCCGGAGCCGCGTTTGGTGATGGTGAAGCCGCCGAGGTCGAGGTCGGTGGAGCGGCGGCTGGTGGTGGAGGTGCTACCGGCGAGGGAGAGTTCGCGGTTAGGGTTGGAGGTGAGACGCGGGATGAGCCATGACTGGCTGGCGGTGAGGACGATGGGTGGGCTGATATTGAAGAAGCCGTTGGTGTGGGCGGGGAGGGCGACGGCGTTGGACATGTCGATGCCGCCTGAGCCGATGAAGAGCGTGCCGGTGTAGGCGAAGACTGGGGAGGTGACGACGGTGGCGGAGATGGTGTAGCCGGAGGAGACGTTGACGGGTTTGGGGTCGACGATGCGGAGGCCGAGGAGGGAGAGGTCGCCGCCGATCTGGGCGAGGGAATTGCTGGAGGAGGCCATGGTGGCGTCGAAGAGGGCGGTGTCGGCGGGGCCGGGGACGATGCCGCCGACCCATGCGGTGCCTGCGGTGAGGGCGGCGGAGGTGCCGATGTCGGCTTTGGTGATGACGTTCTGGGCGTTGGCGGCGGAGACGAGGGAGAGGGCGAGGAGCGGGGCGGCTTTCATGGTAGGGAGAGAGGTATTGGGAGGGAAGGAGAGCAGGAATTGGGCGGGGGTAAGGGGAAAATCGGAGAATGCGGCAGAAAGCGAGATTTTGTTGTTGCCGAAACTGCGGAGAGCGCGTAGATGTGGGAAAACCGACATTTCTGCTGTGAAGACACTGGTGTTGCTGCTGCTGATGACGACGAAGGTGCTGATGGGCGGGGAGGTGCGTGGAGCGGGGGTGGAGGGGAAAGGAGAGGATCTGACGGCGGAGGAGCTGGTGGCGGCTGGGCGTGCGGCGTTTGAGCGCGGGGAGTTTGGTGAGGCGGAGGCGAGGTTCGGGCAACTGGTGGAGGATTATGGGGAGAACGAGACGGTGGCGGGGTTGATTGAGGGGATTCGGCCGATGCAGGCGATGTGTCGGATCAAGGCTGGGGCGTTTGATGAGGCGTTAGGGCTGGTGGATGGGGCGCTGGCGCAGGAGAAGCTGGCGGCGGTGGCGAGGGAGGAATTGAGTTTCTGGCGCGGGATCTGTCTGCTGCAGACGGGGGAGACGGCGGTGGCGCAGGAGCAGTTCGGGGCGTATTTTGCGAATCCTGAGCATGACCGGACGAGACGGTACGAGGCGTTTCTGTTATTTGCGTCGGGGTATCTGCAATTGGATGATCCTGCGGGGGCGGCGGAGTTTCTGGAGGAGCAGATTGCGAAGCTGCCGGCGGATCAGGGGGAAGTGGCGGGGCGGGCGACGGTGCTGCTGCTGCACAGCCTGATGGAAGCGGGGCGGATGGGAGCGGCAGTGGGCCTGGTGCGGCGGAGCTTTCCGAGACTGGAGGGGATGACGCAGGTGCTGTCGTTTCAGCTGCTGACGCTGCAGCTAGGGGCGGAGCGGCTGGAGGCGGGGAAGGCGTACGAGGCGATCACGTGCCTGAACCGACTGTGGGGGCGGGAGCGATTGCTAGGGCATCAGCGGAAGAAACTGGAGGAGTGGCGGGGGAGGAGAGGGCGGTTGAGGGCGGAGGGGGCGAGAAGGGAGACCCTTGTGTTTCAGGTGGATGGGGTGATTGCGCGGATTGAGAGGGAGTTAGGAGAGTTTGAGAAAGTGGCGAGTTATGATGCGTCGCTGCGGTTGAGGCAGGCGCAGGCGTTCATGGAACTGGAGCGTTGGCGGGAGGCGGGGATGATACTGGATGCGGCGGTGGAGGGATTGGAGACGGACGGGGTGGTGGAGCAGGCGGCGCTGACGGCGCTGGATTGCTGGGGGCGGTGCGGGGATGATGGGAGACTGCTGGCGGCGGCGGATCGGTATCTGGAGGTGTTCGGGGAGCATGGGCGGGGGGATCATGTGCCGGAGGCGTTGTTTGCGCGCGGGGAGGCCTTGCGGGGAATGGAGCGGATGGAGGAAGCGGAGCGGGCGTTCGGGGATGTGGCGAATGACTGGCCGGAGCATGGACTGGCGGCGCGGGCGATGCTGATGGGTGGGATTTGTCAGTTGGAGAGCGGGCGGGAGGAGGCGGGGCTGCAGACGTTTGAGGCGTTGCGGAAGCGGTTTCGGCGGGGCCCGCTGCATGAGGATGCGGCGTTCTGGGAGGCGATGGCGCTGTCGTTTCTGCGGCGTTATGAGGAAGCGGAGCGGGCGATTGATGGGTATCTGAAGGCGTATCCGGACGGTCGGTATGCGGGCGATGCGTTGTTTGAGAAGGGGAGGACCTTGCACAACCGGATGCGGCATGCGGAGGCGGTGCCTGTTTTTGCGTTGTTTCTGAAGCGGCATGGCGAAAACCGGCAGGCTGGGGATGCGAGGCTGCTGTATGGGGAGAGCCTGCTGGCGATCGGGGAGATGGAGCGGGGATTGAAGGAATTGCGGGCGGTGCCGGTGGAGGAGGTGCGGTTGCATGAGGCGGCGGTGTTCAAGGAGGGGGAGGCGTTAGGAAAGCTGGAGCGCTGGGAGGCGGTGCGGGAGCACTTTGCGAAATTTGTGAGGGAGCATCCGCGGAGTGCGCGGCTGGCGGAGGCGGTGCATGAGCAGGCGCGGGCGGCGGCGAAGGTCGGGCAGCTGGAGAAAGCGCGGGAGCTGGTGCGGGCGGTGTTGCTGCAGTCGGGCGACGATGCGGGGGCGGAGGGAGTGGAGGATGTGCTGCTGGGGATGGCGCGGCTGTATCGGGGGGTGGAGGCGACGCGGGCGCTGCAAGGGTGGATGGAGAAGGAGGCTGCGGGAGCGCGGAAGGCGGGGAAGAAGACCTTGGCGTTGCGGCTGGAGTGGGCGCGGGGGCATCTGGTGAGTGGCGAGGAGCGGACCCTGGCGCGGTCGCTGTGGTTCGGGTTGCGGGAGCTGCTGGATCCGGCGGTGCATGATCCGAGGATGATCCTTGATTGTGCGGAGGCGTGGCGGGAGATGAAGGGTTATCCGGTGGCGAGGGGGTTGTATGAGGCGGTGAGGAAGTGGCATCCGCGGAGTGCGGAGAAGGAGCGGACGGCGTTAGGGATGGGACTGATTGCGCAGGTGGAGGGGAAGGAGGACGAGGCGATGGAGTGGTTTGAGCGGTGCGTGGCGGAATCGGTGAGCGGGGTGGCGGCGGCGGAGGCGCAGTTGGAGACGGCGGTGATTGAGCGGGGGCGGAAGCGGTACGGGGCGGCGATGGAGACCCTGGCGAAGGTGACGGGCAGCAGACTGACGTCGTCGCGGCAGAAGGCACGGGCGTTGCTGGAGCTGGGGCGTTGTGCGCAGCTGTCGGGGGATGCGGTGCGGGCGGCGGGGCATTTTCAGCGTTGTTATCTGTCAGGAGGGAAGTGGAAGGAGAGTGCGGCGGAGGCGAGGTGGCAGCATGGTCGGGTGCTGGAGGAGATGAACGATGAGGCGGGGGCGCGGGCGGTGTACCGGGAGCTGGTGGAGCGGCGGGATCTGGCGGGACAGCCGGCGGTGCAGGCGGCGCGGGAGCGGTTGAAGGCGATGGGAGGTGCGGCGTGAGCGCGTGGCGGTGGGTGGTGTTCGTGATGATGGCGGTGGCCACGGTGGCGGTGGGGGCGGATACCCTTGTCTTGCGGAACGGGCGGCGTGCGGAATGTGAGGTGCTGGGGTTTTCGGCGGAGGCGGTGCGGATCCGGCGTGGCGGGGGCGAGCAGCGGGATGTGCGGTTGGCGGATTTGGATTATGTGGAGTTCGGGGAACTGGCGGGGGAGGAGGAAGCGAAGCGGAAGGCGGTGGCGATGCGGTCGGCGACCCCGCTGATTGTGTACTGGGTGAAGCGACAGGTCTGGCTGGGACGGCCGCGGTCGCCTGCTGGGGAGTTAGGTTTGCTGTATGCGGGACTGCTGCTGGCGGAGCCGACGCCGGACCGGATGGAGCGGGCGCGGAAAGTGTATGAGCAGATTGAGGCGGGGGACTGGAGTGCAGAGCGAAGAGGGCGGGCGAAGGCCGGACGGTTGCGATTGCTGATCCGCCAGGGGAAGGTGGAGGAAGCGAGGCCCGAGGCTGAGCGGTTGCTGAAGGAGAGTGAGGATCCGCGGGTGGTGATTGAGTTGCGTCAGGTGCTGGCGGATGCGGCGGCGGAGCAGTTGAGGGCGCTGGTGGCGGCGCATCCGCGGTGGGAGGAAGAGGAAGGGATCCGGGTGGAGCGGGGGCGGTGGTTTCATGAGGCGCTGAGCGGGTACCTGCATGGGCATGTGTTTCATGGGGCGGAGGAAGATCTGGCGGCGCGGGGGTTGTGGGCGGCGGTGCAGTTGTATGCGGGGGCTGGGGAGCGGGAGGCGGCGCGGGCGTGTGCGGAGGATCTGGTGAAGCTGTATGCGGGGGCGGCGGAGGCTAGTGCGGCGACGGGATGGCTGGCGGAGGAAAAAGAAAAGGAGAAGGAGGAAGGCGGGAAGCGGACAGAGAAAGTTAGGAAGGAGGGGCGATGAGTCGGGTGGAGGCGGGAGCGCCGCGGGAGCCGGCGGGCGGGTTATTCATCAGTGTGGTGGTGCACGGGGCGCTGCTGGCGCTGACGGTGCTGGTGGTGGTGAGTCGTTATTTCAAGCCGGAGGAGGAGACCGTGTTTGTGGCGCAGCCTCGGGTGCTGGTGCCGGCGCAGATTCGCGAGCATCGGATGAATGCGGCGAAGCATGCGGCGAATGCGCCGCGGCCGAGTTACAGTCGGAGATTGGCGGGGAGCGGGCCGTCGGCGGTGCAGGTGCCGGAGATGCCGGAGGTGGATCTGGAGCAGATGCTGCCGCTGGATCCGTCGGCGATGGTGAGTGATCAGATTGCGGGGTTGATCGGGAGCAGTGGTTATGGAGGCGGGAACGGGAAGGGGTTGAGTGGAGGCGGCGGGAGCGGGGTGGGTGGGGCAGGCGTGGCGTTTTTCAATATCAAGGACACGGCGAAGAGTGTGGTGGTGATGATTGATGTGTCGCAGTCGATGTTCAGCCGGACGGGGGATTACGATTCGTCTGCGCGGAGGTTGCTGCGGGAGGGGAAGGCGCAGGCGTTTCAGGCGGTGCGGGACGAGGCGGTGAAGCTGATTGAGGGATTGGGGCCGAACAGTCGGTTCGGGATTATCCGGTGGAGCGGGAGTGCGCGGACGTGGCAGCCTGAGCTGGTGCGGGCGACGGACAAGAACAAGGCGGCGGCGCGGGAGCACATCCTGAAGGAGGTGGATGCGGAGAGTGCGCCGCCGACGGGCGGGCGGCCTGGGGGGACGCGGCATGATTATGCGCTGGAGGAATTGTTCCGGCTGAGGCCGGAGGCGGCGTTCATGCTAACGGATGGGAATGCGACGCGGTCGGGGAGTCGCGGGGGGATGAGTCCGATTGGTGCGGAGGAGATTTACGGGCAACTGGCGGCGGCGGCGAAGGAGATGCCGGAGGTGCCGCGGATTCATACGGTGTATTATGTGACGGGGACGGATCGGGAGGAAGAGGAGGCGCTGCTGAAGGGGATTGCGCGGCGGACGAAGGGGAAGTTTCGGAAAGTGGAGGCGGCGGGGGCTGGGGAGGCGGCGAAGGGCGGAGGGAAAGGAGGGGTGAAGGGAGGCGTGAAGGGGAAGTCTAGTGGAGAGGAGCGGCGGGGGAGCCGTGCGGGGAGTGGGGGGAAGGCGGGCGGGTGAAATCACGCTTTCCGTGGGGTGGGAGGGCGGCATGAGTGGGTGAGAGATTGTAAGATCCATTCGATATGAGCCGACTTGATGAACCGATTCTGGCCGCCACGGAGACGGCGGCGATGTACGGGGTGGAGACCGACCGTTGTGAGATCCTGCAGGATGGGAATACGTTAGTGCTGCGGATGTCGGAGAGCCTTGTGGCGCGGGTGGTGACGGATCGGGACGGACCGCGGCAGGGTGGGGGTTGGTTTGCGCGGGAGAATGCGGTGGCGGAGCATCTGGCGCGGGCGGGAGCGCCGGTGATTCCGCTGCATCCGGGGCTGCCGCCGGGGCCGCATGAGCGACGCGGGTACACGATGAGTTTCTGGCAGTTTGTGCAGGTGGTGGAGGGATGTCCTGATCCGGCGGAGGTTGGGAGGACCTTGCGGCGGTGTCATGAAGTGCTGCGCGGGTTTGGTGGGCCGCTGGAGCCGCTGGCGATTCTGAGGGAGAGCCTTGGGGTATTGGAGCGGACGGGAGGGGAAGGAGCGTTCGGGGAGGATGGGGCGGCGCTGCTGAGGAGGACGCTGGAGAATTCGCTAGAAAAGCTGAGTGCGGTGCCGGGTCAGCCATTGCATGGCGATGCGCATTTTGGGAACCTGATGCAGACGGCGGAGGGTGTGCTGTGGACCGACTGGGAGGATACGTTTACGGGTCCGGTGGAGTGGGATGTGGCGTCGATTATCTGGAACGCGCGGATTCTGGATGGGGACGAGGAGACGGCGGGGGGGATTGTGTCAGGGTACGAGCGTGCGGGCGGGCGGGTGGATGAGGGGGTGCTGCGGGTTTGTCTGGCGGCGCGGGCGGCGGTGATGTCGGCGTGGTATCCCGTGCTTTATCCGGAGCCGGACGAAGAGCGGCGGATGAAGCTGCGGCGGCGATTGGAGTGGCTGCGGTCAGTCGAGGTAGAGGAAGCCTGACGAACTGAGGAGGGCCTGGGAGAAGTCGGCGACGACGGCGGCGCGGGATTCGGAGGGCGGGGAGACGGGCGGGTTGATGGAGGGGGAGCGGGAGACGCTGTCGGTGAGGAAACCCTGGGAGGGTTCGAGGAGCCATGCGGCGACTGTGTCCGGGGAGATGGCTGGTTGAGTGAGGGCGGCGGAGCCGTCGGAGACGAGCCCGCGGCGGAGGCGGATTTCGTCGATGAGCCCGTCCCACGGGCGAGCATCTGAGCCGTGGGAGTTGCCGATGACGAGCGGAGTGGTGGAGAGCGGCGGGGTGGAGAAGGGATGGGGGGCGGAAGTGACGCGGAGAGGTTCGTCGTCGTTGGAGAGGTCTTTGAGGCGGAAGGTGACCTCGCCTTTGCCATCGGGAGCGAAGTGGATGGCGGCGGAGAGGTAGTAGGATCGGTCGAGCTGGATCTGGAGATCGCTGAAGATGGCTTCGGTGGCGGTGGTGCCGTCAGGGTGGGAGCTAGTGAGCTGGAGGACGGGCATGCGAGGTTTGCGGCGGGAGCCGAGACCGGAGATGCCGAGGGACCAGCCTTGTTGTGAGGGCGACTGGTTCCATTGGGAGACGATGGTGCGGACGCGGCCGTCGTCGAAGACCGAGCGGAGGAGGATGAAGGATTCGATGGTGAAGTCCGAGTTGAGCGCGGGGACGCGGTCGGCGGGGACGGTGAGACGGTCCTGGGAGGAGCCCTGAGTGAGGACGGCGGCGCGGCCTTCGCGCTGAGGCATGGCGTCGGAGATGAAGGGATCGGAGGCGGGAGCGGCGAGGGTTGGCGAGGCGAGGAGGAAGGCGAGGGCTTCGTCGAGTTCGTCGGTGGTGGGGAGACGGCCGGAGGTGCGCTGCCATGCGTCGGAGACGAGGGCGCGGTCGTCGTTGCCGTGGCGCTTGATGAGATCGGCGGCCATGGCGTTGGCGCGGTCGAGCATGAAGCGGCTGTTGGCGAGGAGGAGACTCTGGATGGGGGTGGTGGTGACGTCGCGCTGGGGCGTGCTGTTGAACTGCTGAGGGGAGTCGAAGGCTTCGGTTAGCGGGTCGCGGACGTTGCGGAGGATCTTGGTGTAGATGGAGCGGCGTGGTTTGGTGTGGTCTGCGCCGGGGCCGCCGGGGGAGGCGTCGAGTTCGCCGGTGGCGGAGAAGAGGGCGTCGCGGATCTGATCGCTGTCGAGACGGCGGGTATTCCAGCGCCAGAGGAGACGGTTGGAGGGGTCGATGAGGCGGCCGTGCTGGGAGTGCGGTGAGGCGGTGCCCTGACGCCATGCGCGGCTGGTGAGGATGAGACGGTGGAGGCGTTTGAGGCTCCAGCCGTGGTCCATGAAGTCGGAGGCGAGCCAGTCGAGGAGGTCCGGGTGAGAGGGAGGGTCGCCGAGGCGGCCGAAGTCGCTGGCGGTGGTGGTGAGGCCCTGACCGAAGTGCTGCTGCCAGATGCGGTTGACGAGGACTCGTGCGGTGAGGGGGTTCTGGCGGGAGGCGATCCAGCGGGCGAGGGTGGAGCGGCGGCCGGAGCTGTGAGGGAGGGGGGTGATTTCGGGTGGGGTGGAGGAGAGGATGACGGGGAAGCCTGGGGCGATGGCTCCGTCGCGTTCGCGTCTGGGGATGAGAGTGGGCGGGGCGTCCGGCGCGAAGTCGCGGGCGACCATGGCGGGCGGGAGCGGCGCGGGTTTGAGGTGATCGAAGGCGGCGAGTTCCTTGCGGAGCGCGTTGAGTTTTTCTTTGTCAGCGCCTTTGATGCGGGAGTCGAGGTGGTTCCATTCGTAGGTGATCTGACGCCATGCGAGTGCGGCGATGGGGCGTTCTTCGGGGGAGCGATCGGCTTCGGGTTTGGCGAGGATGGCCTGGATCTCGGGTGGGAATTTGCTGATGGCGTCGCGGCGTGCGGATTCGCGATAGGGTGCTTCGGTGAAGCGGATGAGATCGCGGAGACAGGCGGTGGCATCTTCCCATGCCTGCTGGCGGGATTGCCATGCGGCGAGGGTGTCGGGAGAGGCGGCGGGGGCCTGTTCCGGCATGTCGAGGGGGGCGAAGAAGGCTTTGAGGCGGAAGTAGTCCTGCTGGAGGAGCGGGTCGAATTTGTGGTCGTGGCAGCGGGCGCATTGGAGGCCGAGGCCGAGGAAGACATCGCTGGTGGTGTCGGTGATGTCGTTGAGGATGGCGTCCCACTGGCCGGCGGCGTCGCGGTTATTGTATTCGTAGATGCCGCAGCGGAGGAAGCCGGTGGCGACGATGGCTTCGGGGTTGTCAGGAAAGAGCTCGTCGCCGGCGAGTTGTTCCATGATGAAGCGGTCCCATGGTTTGTCCGTGTTGAGGGAAGCGATGACGTAGTCGCGGTAGCGCCATGCGTCTGGGCGGTAGTCGTCGGCTTTGTAGCCGTCGCTGTCGGCGTAGCGGACGAGGTCGAGCCAGTGGCGGGCCCAGCGTTCGCCATATTGAGGGGAAGCGAGGAGCCGGTCGACGAGGTTTTCCCATGCGGCTGGGGAGGAGTCGTTGAGGAAGCGGTTGATTTCGGAGGCTGGGGCGGGGAGGCCGAGGAGAGTGAACCAGAGACGGCGTGCGAGGGTGGCGCGGGGGGCTTCGGGGGAGAAGTCGAGGTTAGCGGGGAGGAGACGAGAGAGGAGGAAGGCGTCGACTGGGTGTGGGGCGGATGAGGGGATGGGGGGAGAGGCGACGGGTTGGAAGGCCCACCATGATTTGTCTTCCGGGGAGATCTGGCCGCGGGCGGCGAGGGAGGGGGAAGCGGAAGTGAGAGCGGCGAGCGCGACGAGGGACGTTGCGAGGAGGCGTGCCGGGATCATGGGGGAGAGGCTGGCATGGGGGGTGGGGCGGTGCCATACCGCATCGGCGGCGTCAGGCGTCCTGGGCGTCGGATTCGGCGAGGCGGGAGGAGGCGGTGGGAGAGGGAGCGCCGAGGGAGGAGAGCTGGAGGAGATGGGCTTCGATGGCGGCTCCGGCGGTTCGGAAATCCGGTCGAGTGGCCATCTTCATGGAGCGGAGGTACGTAATGAGCGCATGGAGGATGAGATCGTGGGGACTATCCTGTTTCTGGGAGGGGTTCATGGGGGTTCGGGGGTGCCGGAAATGTGGCGGCTTGAGGTGGATTTCCAGGGTCGAAAACAGCGGAGTGAACCGGGAACCGGGTACGGACGCCCCTGCTGCGTCGTGAGACTAGCATGAGCCGCTAGCGGTTTTCAACCTTAAAATCACAATAAAATTGATATACGGATGGTATATCGCGGAGGGCGGGAGCGGGCGTTGAGACGAGAGCCGAGCGGAGAGGGGTCAGTCCACGTAGAGGAGCTCGTTGGAGCTGAAGAGGACGCGGATCCATGCGGACCATGCGTCGATGGAGCGGTCTGGTTCCTGGAGGGAGGGGTTGCGGGAGGCGTCGAGGAAGGAGGCGGCGAGGGAGAGTTCGGCGGGGGAGGCGGGGCGGGAGTAGAGGAGGGAGGAGGCGAGGTTCATGCGAGCGGCGTCGTCTGGGGCGGAGGAGACGAGGCGAGCGGCCATGATCTTTGCCTGGGAGTGGACGAAGGGGTCGTTGAGGAAGTAGAGGGCCTGGGTGGGGACGGTGCTCTGGCTGCGGGAGGCGGTGGAGGCGTTGGGGTCGCCGGCGTCGAAGAGGGCGAGGAACGGGTGGCGCTGGGTGCGCTGGACCATGAGATAGACACTGCGCTGGAGGTGGTCGTAGACGGCTTTGAAGGGACCGTGCTGGGTGAAGGCCCATGTGTTTTCGGGAGGGAAGGGATGTGCGGCGGCTGGGGAGCGGTCGAGGTTACCGGCGAGGGCGAGGAGGGAGTCGCGGAGTTCTTCGGCGGTGAGACGGCGGCGGGGGAAGAAGGCGGTGCGGTGGTCGCCGCCTTCGGGGCCGCTGGAGGCGCGCTGGTAGGTGGCGGAGAGCATGAGCCGCCGGTGCATGGATTTGAGGGACCAGTGGTCGGCGATGAGGCGGGAGGCGAGCCAGTCGAGGAGGGCTGGGTTGGAGGGGGGAGAGCCTTTGGTGCCGAAGTCGTTAGGAGTGGAGACGAGACCTCCGGAGAAATGGCCGAGCCAGATGCGGTTGGCGAGGACGCGGGCGGTGAGGTGGCTGGCGGGGCCGCGGGTGAGCCAGTCGGCGAGTTGGAGACGACCGCTGCCGGCGGCGTCGGGGATGAGGTCGCCCCCGAAGACGTCGGGGAGCTTGCGCGGGACTGGGTCGCCGAGGTCTTTGGGTTCGCCTTTTTTGTGGAGACGGGCGTTGACTGGTGGTGCTTCGGCGACGGCGAGGGCGAGGTCGGGGAGCGGTTCGCGGGCGGCGGTGGCGGCTAGGGCGGCGGCGGCGAGGAGCCGGGTTTTGATGAGCGGCCGCTGGGATTCGAGGGTGGTGGCGAGGGAAGGACGGCGGACGAGCGACCAGTCGATGCCATCGCCGCCGGGGTCGAACTCGGAGATTCTGAGCTGGATGGCGAGCGGGCCGTCGGACTGGGACTGGAAGGCGATGGCGATGCCGCCGTTAGGGCCCGGGTGGACGGCGATGGAGCGGGGCGGGAAGGCGAGCGTCTGGTAGGCGTTAGGGGCGTCGAGCGTGTTGACGAGGAGGGAGGGCCAGAGGTCCGGGCCGCGCCATGCGGAGAGGCCTTTGGTGTTTTCGAAGGCGGCGTCGAAGTGGAGGCAGAGCCTTGGTTCGCGGGCGGTGTCGAGGATGAACCATGCGGGGTCAGGCTGGGCGGGGTTGGCGAAGGCGGAGGCGAGGGACCACTGGCGGAGCTGGCCGGAGGTTTCGCGGAGGGACCATTCAAGGCCGGTGCCGTCGGCACCGAAGTTGGTGCGCGGGAGGATGGAGAGCTGGAGCATTTCGCCGCGGGAGACGGGGATCGTGCCGGTGGCGGCGTCGGGGGGCCATGAGGCGGATGCGCCGGGCGTTAGGGAACCGCTGGCAATGGGGGTGACGGTGGAGGCGGCGAAGGCTGGGGTTAGGGCGTCGAGGGCGGCGTCGGCGGCTTTGAGGGCTTCGGTGGCGGCCTGGGATTCGGCCTGCCATTGGAGCCGTTCCTGCTGACGGGCGGGCGAGAGGATGGGGACCATGTCGCGGGGCCGCTGGGTTTTTTCGCAGCCGGTGAAGGGGAGCCGGGTGCTTTGGAGGATGCCGTAGAGACCGTAGTAGTCGCGCTGGGAGATGGGGTCGTGTTTGTGGTCGTGGCAGCGGGCGCAGCCGAGACTGAGGCCGAGGAAGGCCTTGCCGGTGGTGTCGATGGCGTCCTCGTAGGTTAGGTGGATGTCCTGATCGATATTGAAGCCGAAGCGGCGGGCGATGCCGAGGAAGCCGGTGGCGATGATTTTGTCAGTGGCCTGATCTGGAGGGCCTGATGGGGCGAGGAGGTCGCCGGCGATTTGCCAGCGGATGAATTCGTCGGCGGGGAGGTCGTTGTTGAAGGCATTGATGACCCAGTTCCGGTAGCGCCATGCGTGGGGCATGGGGTAGTCTGCGGTTTCGCCGGCGGTGTCGGCGTAGCGGACGACATCGAGCCAGAGACGGCCCCATTTTTCGCCGTAGGCGGGGGAGGCGAGGAGACGGTCGACGAGTTTGGCGAAGGCGTCTGGGGATGGGTCGGAGAGGAAGGCTTCGGTTTCGGCTGGGGAGGGAGGGAGGCCGGTGAGGTCGTAGGAGGCGCGGCGGAGGAGGGCGCGAGGGGAGGCTGGGGGAGGGAGTTGGAGACCGTCGGCGGCGGCTTTGGCGAAGAAGAAGCGGTCGGTGTCGGTGGTGGCGGCGGGGACTGCTGGCGGAGTGGGATCTGATAGGGGTTGGAACGCCCAGTGCGTGGCCGCTTGAGTGGAGGCGGCGGCGAGGCAGAGGGAGAGCAGCAGACGGGACATGGCTGCGTTTGAGAACGCGGCGATGCCCTGTGGTTGTTCACCGCGGCTGCGGCGATGGTGGCGGGTCAGTGGGCGTAGGAGTCGACTGAGTCGCAGGTGCAGACGAGGTGCTTGTCGCCATGGACATTGTCGACGCGGCCGACTGGGGGCCAGTATTTGTGGTGACGGGAGTGGGCGTCCGGGTAGGCGGC
>JAIXVE010000246.1 GCA_027483175.1 Verrucomicrobiaceae bacterium
AGATCCGTCCGCCCACAATGAATTCCGTAATAGTTCGCCTGCGTGTACGGAATCCCGTTCACCTTGAAATTCCCAATGTCCTTGTGCGTGTGCGCCGCAATCACCACCGCCAGATCCCGACACTCCTTCGTGATCTCATGAATCCGATTCGCAAAATCATCCGGCCGCCCCACCCCATTCGTCACATTCTTCAGCCCGAAGTGCGTCGCCAGCACAATCGCATCCACTTTCTCACTCTGCAGTTTCCGGATCGCAAACTTCACCGACCCTAACGGGTCCGCCGCCGAAAATTCCTTCAGCAACCCAGGATGCAGCCACGCCGGCAAACCAGGCGTCACCACCCCGATGATCCCAATCCGGAACCCACCGACTTCCTTGATCAGATACGGAGCCACCTTCGACAGCGGATTCGACTTGTCCCGCAGCGAATTCGTCCACTTGCCCCCCGCCTGCGCATTCGCCGCCAGCACCGCCGGCTCCGACATCATCACGTTCTTCGCCACCGCCTCCAGCCCCCAGTCAAACTCGTGGTTCCCGAGCACCCACGCATCGTACTTCACCCGGTTGAACAAATCGATCATCAGATTCCCCGACGTCGCCCGGCTCACATGCGTCCCCTGATACACATCCCCGATATCAAGGAGAATGTGATTCGGATTCTCCGCCTGCCACCGCCGAATCTGCGTCACACACCGCGCCATCCCACCCACATCCTCTTCCCCCTCATACGTTTTCGTCGGCAGAATGTGCCCGTGCAGATCCGTCGTGTTGAAAATCGACACCGTCGCCGTCCGGTCATTCTCCGCCACCAACCGGTGACCAGCAGCAGCTCCCGCCAGCGCGGAAAGAAATCGACGGCGCGGAATATTCGGAAAATTCAAGGCGGACATGCCCCACCCATACCCCCACACCCACGCCCCGGCAATCGTTTCCCTCCGGAACCTCCCCACCCCCCACCGCCCCGCCCCTCCGACCAAGCAGCCGCAGGCTCTGGACTGCTGGGAGAATCACAGCTCTCCCTGCGCACGGAGTGCGCCTACCCGCCCACCTCCCCACAAGCCCCCTCTCCCCACTAAGCCACTTCTTACTTCTCACTTCCCTCCCGCCCCGTCCCGTAGGGACGACCGGTGAGTAGCCGGGGGTCCCGCGAGCCACTCGCGGCCCCCCCGGTTCCCAACACAATAACACAGAACCCCGTACGGGTTCCCCCCGCTCTCCCAACACGCCATCCCTCCGAACACGCGCGCCGCAGGCTCTGGACTGCTGTCAGAATTACAGCTCTCCCTGCGCACGAAGTGCGCCTGCCAGCCCACCTCCGAACAAGCCTCCCCACCCACCCCTCACTCCCGCTTTTCACCCCTCTCCTCCGCACCGCCATCCGCTGCAACATCGCCAAACCCATGCTTCACGGCATAGTTCAGCAGCAGCAAATCCATCTCATCAAAATCATAGACATCGGCCGCCTCCTCCATCTTCTGCATCTCGAGAATAATGGGCTCCATTAGAACGTCATACTCATCGTCCGTGATCTTCTCGTCTTGCCGGTGCCCTTCGATTTCGTCGATTCGCCGCTCCAACGGATGATACTTCTCGAAAAGATCGGCCCACTTCACCATACCGACTTCGCACAGGTAATCTCGCAGCAGGTATCCCTGCCACGCGTTGTGTCCAAAGCTGTGATCGCTCCGCACACTCCCCATCAAATCGGACGCGCAAATAAAAACCCACTCTTCCCGTGAAATCCGGGGCAGCACTTTCGCCAGATTTTCATCACCATTCTTGAAAAAATAAGACCTCTCAACATCTGCATATTCTCCCAGACGGTGCCGAATACGATGGTCAATATCGACGACCCGCCCCATGACAGCCAAACCTTTTCGGATCTCACCACCACTCTCATTCATGTGCTTTGTCGTTTGATTGTTGACACCTACCGCAGCCTCGTCACCTCCACCAAGCCCGCCCCGTTTCGCCACCGATTCACCATCCCTTCCGGACCAATCATTCGCCCTCCAAACCGGCCCCCTCCGTTCAAGCACCCCAGATCAATAATAGTTTTCATCATCAGTCTACTTCAGGTTATCCCCATTCGTCTCAAGCCCTCCCGCGGAACGCCACCCCCACAAGGCCATCCACCGCCCAATGAAGGAAGGCGACCAAGCCTCACGCCGACGTTGTAATTCCTCGAAAACCTCACAATCCCACCCATAGCACCCTTCGCACCGCTGCACAACCGCGGGCATGGGACCCCATTCAGAATCAGGACTCAGCCGATCTCGTGATAGTAGCTTTCCAGAATCCGTGCCATACCGTGACTGTTCCAGAATGGCTTTTACCATTAAGCGGTCCGCCATCCCAATTGGCTTCAAAATCAAAACCAAGGCCATCCGCATGCCTCTTCATTTTGACACTGATGAGCCCGCCCTCTTCCCCGGATTGACTGTCTACACGAGATTTGATCCCATCCGAATCGACAACCTCCCTCATTCGTGTCAACGGCCGGACCGCAAGCTTTTCCGGAATATTCTCGGAAGCCACTTTGAATCGCTCATCCGCATCGAAATCCAAAAAACCAAGCGGGAACTTGCACTGAATCAGCACTTCAATCATTGCCTCGAATTCTTTCGGCTGCCCTTCGCGCTTAAGCAATTCGGTGCACGCCGGGGTATCCGCGCCATGAATTGCCAGTTCGCCAGAGTGATTTCTGAGGAGTGGATCCGCTTTGCTCTTCAGCAGAATGTCAACCGCCTCGGCATTTCCTAGCGCACAAGCAAGGTGCAACGCATAATTCCCGTTTTGTTCCCCTCCGGCTCTTTCCGGCAGACGAAACGGCGTATTGACATTAAAACCCGCACGAATCGTCGATTCAAGTAGCGGTTTATCCTTCTTCTCGATCGCATACATTGCCGCACCTGAGAGCATCGCCTGAGCATATTCGCTGTTGAGTCCCGCTTCCGTTGGCTCCGGAGTTGCGGCTGCGAAATGGACAGTTCTCGCCGCAGCGATTACCGCAATGACAATTGCCGAATAGGGTCTATACATAACGAATACACTTATTTATCGTCCAACTCAAGCCCTCCCGCGGAACGCCACCCCCACAAGGCCATCCACCGCCCAATGAAGGAAGGCGACCAAGCCTCACGCCGACGTTGTAATTCCTCGAAAACCTCACAATCCCACTCATAACACCCTTCGCACCGCTGCACAACCGCGGGCATGGGACCCCATCGGCCCCATGCCCACCCCTCTCCCCCTCAGAACTGCAGCTCAATCCCCCCGAAGAACATCCGCGGCTGCCCGCTCCGCGGCCCCAGCGCCAGCCGGCTCCCGATGTACTCGTCATTCAGCACATTCGACACCCCGGCAAACACCGTCGCATGATCCCCCAACCGGCAGCGCGCCGTCAAATCCACCACAAACGCACTGTCGGTCTTCCCGAACCGCGCATCCGGAACCCCATTCATATTCCGCTGGCTCGTCGTGTTGCTCGCCGTCCCGTACACCGCCGGTGTGTACGTCGCATCCGCATACAACCCGAACCTCCCGCGCTCGATCCCGATCCCGCCCGCAATCGTGAAGTCAGGAATGTACGGCACATCGTTCCCTTTCCGACCGCCACTGAAGATCGACGCCCCATCCGCCGACGGGCTGTCCGAATCCAGCTCCGCACTCGTCAGGGTCCCTGACAACCGGATCGGCAGCCGCCACAGGCTCCCGCTCGCCGCCAGCGGATCCCAACGCAATGCCGCCTCCAGCCCGTACGTCGTGATGTCCCCCGCATTGTCGCTCTCCACCGTCCCCGACGCCGCCGAGTTATCCAGCACGATCAGATTCGAAAACTTCGTGAAGAATCCTACCAGCTCGACCTGCACGTTCTCCCCATAATGCCGCACCCCGGCCTCAAACCCATCCGACGTCTCCGGATCCAGCCCCACCGCCAGCGCATCCCGCGGCGATGGCGTCGAAAACCCGCGGTAATAACCACCAAACACCGACCACGGCCCGCCCAGATCATACACCAGCCCCACCCCCGGAGCCACAATGTCCTGACTCCCCGTCCCCGATGCCGTCACTTTGTCAGGATCCGCCCCCGTCGTGTCACGGTCCCGGTACTCCTGCTCCAGATGCTCCCACCGCACCCCCGGCTTCACCGTCAATCGCCCGATCTTCACCGCATCCTCCGCCCACAGCGAAAACGCTAGCGTGTCGTCCTTCCGGTTCCCCGCCGTCCCCGGCGCCGTCCTCGCTCGGCTCAACTCCCGGCCGCGCCCGTCCACCTGAATGTTCGTATCCGTCTGCACGCGTTCCGCCTGATCATAATGCAGGCGCGCCCCCACCGACAACCGGTGCTCCACCGACCCGGTCGCAAACTCCGTGTCCACCCGCGTCTGCACCCCCATCGTCTCATACTCACGATTCCCGTCCCGCAACCGCCACTTCCCCGCCGCATCCCCGCGCAGCACATCCAGCGCCTCGCCCCCCGCCGCCAGCGCGTTAGGAATCGTGTACGACTTCCCATCCGCCCCCTTCACCCCATCCAGCTTGTTCCAGCTCCGGTCGAACGACGTGTAATACGCCGTCGTCTCCACCCGCGTCCCCGCACTCGGCTCAATCGTGTGCGTCAGCGAACTCCGGAACTGATCATACACAAACCGGTCATGCTGCGTACTCACATACCGACGCACCGGATTCCGCCGGAAATCCTCCTCGGTCAGCCCCGTGTACGTCTCGTTCCCGTCAAAATTCGTGTACCCGGCCCGGAACTCAAACCGCTGCTTCACCACCGTGTCAGGCTCCCAGAAGAACTTAACGTTAGGGTCCAGCGCCGTAAACCCAGTGCTCCCTCCCACCCGGTCAATCTCCCGATACCCATCCGTGCTCTCCTGAAACATCTCCACCACCCACCCCACCAACCCAGCCCCGGTCTCCTGCGTGTGTGCCCAGTTCCCATGGTTCGTCCACGTGTTCCACGAACCATAACGCGTCTTCAGATAAAACTCGTCCTTCCGCCGCATCACCCCTCCCACCGCTCCAGCACTAGCCGTCCCCTTCCCCACCACTCCCTTCCCGGATGCAGGCTCCGCCGGAAGCTCAGGATCCAATGCCGCAAACGGCGTGCTCAGATAATTCACCACCCCACCCGTCGTGTGCGGCCCGAACCTCACCTGGCTCGACCCCTTCAACACCTCAATCCCGCTCATCCGCCCAATCCTCGGCGTGTAGTACGCCGCAGGCTCCGAATACGGCGCCGGCGCCATCATGATCCCATCCTCCATCACCGTCACCTTCGCACTCCGCCCACCATCCACCCCTCGCAAACTGATGTTCGGCAGATTCCCAAACCCATCCTCATCCCGAATGTACACCCCTGGCACCTGCTGCAGCACCCGCGCAGGATTCGTGTACGTCTGCGTCCGAATCTGCGGGGTCTCTACCCGCGCCGCACTCCCAGCAATCCGCGGAATGTCCGCCCGATTCCCCACCACCGTCATCGGCGCCAACCCATCCCCACTCACCGGCTCCTCCCCATCCACCACTCCCATCACCGCCAGCACACTCACCAACCCGCACCACCGCGCCTCAATCAACACTCGCTCCAATGTCTGCTTCGCTCTCATTTCTTCTGTTTTAAGTTAGAGTTGTTCTCATCCGCTCCATTCCCGGAGCGTAGCGGCCACTAATGCGACTGCGTCTCAGTTGCAACTATAAAGTTGCGAATGTGTCTCAGTATCACCTGTTGACGTCCCGGACTCGCGGGATATCTGGCGCTCTGGTCTCTGTCGCATGGTCCAGTGTCCGCTCGGGAATCTTCCATCCGATGTCTCCCTCTGCCTCAGCTTCTGCCCCTCCCGCTCCCGCGGTCGCCCCCCCGTGCCCCGCCGCCCGGGAACCAGACAAGCTCATGGCATGGTCCGCCGGCTTCTCCCTCATGGTCCTCGCCATCGGCGCCATCGGTCTCCTCAACCCCGTCTCCCCTCAGCCCCCCACGCCCTCCCCTCCCCGACCCGCCGAACCAGCCCACGGCCAACCGGTCATGCTGGAAATCCCCACTGACTCCACCGACGCCGCCGACTCGGCCCCCGCCGACTCAGCCGACTCCCCGCCCGAACCGGAACCCGCCACCGACCCCATCCCCGCCGATCCCGAGGTCTTCGAGGTCCCCGAACCCCCTCCCCTCGAAGAGGCCGCGGCTCCTGTCGAACCTCGCCCAGCCCCCGCGCCGCCGCCCAAGCCCAAACCACCCACCCAGACCACCAAACCCAAACCGCCGCGCCAGCCCGCCGCCTCCACACCCGGCACCCGCCCAACCTCCCCCTCCGGCACCCCCGGTTCCTCCGGCAGCGCCCAAGGCGGCACCCTGGGCGGCTCCGGTCGCAAGCCCGCCGCATCCGGCGTCCCCGGCGGCAAAGGCCGCATGCCCCAACCACCCTACCCCTCCTTCGCCCGATCCCGCGGTCTCCAGGGCACAGTCGTCGTCTCCATCTCCGCCGCCCCCGACGGCACCGTCACCAGCGCCTCCGTCGCCCGCTCCAGCGGCTCCCCGGACCTCGACCGCTACGCCGTCTCATGGATCCGCTCCCGCTGGCGCATGCCGGCAGGCACCACTTCCGGTCAGCAAACCATCCACTTCCGTCTCCGTTAACCATGACCATCTCCCCCATCCTCGCCAACGCCTTCGTCGACCTCTTCCACCGCGGCGGCCCCATCATGTACCCGGTCCTGCTCACCGCCATCTTCGCGGTCTGCATCGTCGTCGAACGCACCGCATGGTGGCTCAATCTCACCAGAAAACGCGACGCCGCCACCCTCGACCAAGTCTTCGCCGCCGTCGAAGCCGGCAACTCCTCCGACGCCATCGCCCTCAGCAGCACCTCGGAAGACCCCGTCGTCCGCATGATCCACCACGGGCTCAACCACCGCCACAGTTCCCTCCAGAGCGCCCTCGAAGTCGCCGCAGGCCACGAACTCCAGCGCGCCGGCCGCTTCCTCACCGCCATGGACACAGTCGTAACCCTCGGCCCGCTCCTCGGTCTCCTCGGCACTGTCACCGGCATCATGGGAGCCTTCTCCAGCATCGGCAGCTCGGAACTCGCCGTCGAAAAAGTCACCGGCGGCATCGGCGAAGCCCTCATCGCCACCGCCTTCGGCCTCGGCATCGCCATCGTCACCCTCATCCCCATGAACTACTTCCACGCCCGCGTCGCCCGCCTCCAGTTCGAACTCGAAGCCGCCGCCACTAACGTCGCCCTCCTCCGCAGCGCCCGCGAACCCAAACTCCCATGAAATTCCGCTCGCCTCTCCCTCAGCGGAAAACCCGGCTCGAAATCATCCCGCTGATCGACATCATGTTCTTCCTCCTCGCCTCCTTCATGATGGTCAGCCTAACCATGACGCGCCAGCAGACCATCAAACTCAATCTCCCCGCCGTCTCCGGCACCGCCTCGGACCTCAAACCCGACCAGATCAACGTCGCCGTCGGCCCGGACGGGCTCCTCCACCTCGACACCAAACCCATCACGCTCCCGGACCTCGAAGCCTTCCTAACCGACCGCCACCGCACCAACCCGGACACCCCTGTCTACATCAGCGGCGACGAAAACGCCCGCCACGGTGCCATCGTCGCTCTCCTCGATTCCGTCCGCCGCGCCGGCTTCCGCCAATACGCCATCAACGTCCGCCCCGCCCCCGCCGCCCCAGCCCCTCCCAAGCCGTGAAACCACTCCTCATCGGCTGCTCCCTCGCCCTCTCCGCCCTCTGCATCACACAGTGGCTCCGCGAATCCTCCATCCGCTCCGCCGCCCTCACCCAATCCTCCGAAGCCACCCGCCAGATCGCCGACCTCCAATCCGCCGCCGCCAAATCCGACGCCCGCCTCGCCGCCTTCGAATCCGAAATCTCCCGCCTCACCGCCCTCCAGCAGGAAACCGCCGCCGCCCTCGCCGAAGCCAACACTAAGCTCAAATCCATCACCCCAGCCGACCCCGCCACCACCGAAAAACTCCGCGCCGACCTCACCGCCCGCAACGAGGCCATCGCCACACAGAACGACGCCCTCAAAAAGCTCGCCGCAGAACGCGATAACCTCGTCCGCCAACTCAACGACCGCACCCGCGAGTGGAACGAGCTCGTCC
>JAIXVE010000251.1 GCA_027483175.1 Verrucomicrobiaceae bacterium
GGATTGTCCAGATACAGCACCGCATCCCCAGCCGACCGCAGCACCACCCCGGCATGCTTGCCCGGCAGAAACCCCGGCCCCCACATCCGGCTGAACAGCGCCTGCCCGTTCGATCCCTCCGGAAACCGCGGCATCAGACACACAAACGACGGCAGATCACTCGTCTCCGCCCCCAGTCCATACGACAACCACGACCCCATGCTCGCCTTCCCCGGCACCTCACTCCCGGTCATCACAAACGTGCACGCCGGATCGTGATTGATCGCATTCGTATGCACCGACTTCACTAGCGCAATATCATCCACGATCTTCGCCGTGTGCGGCAGCAGCGAACTCACCCACCGCCCGCATTTCCCATGCTGCTTGAACTCGAACTTCGACGGAGCCACCGGAAACCTTCCCTGCCCGCTCGTCATCGTCGTCAGTCGCTGCCCCTTCCGGATCGACTCCGGCAGGTCCTTGTCGAAATACTCCTGCAGCCCCGGCTTGTAATCCCACGTGTCCAGCTGCGACGGCCCGCCATTCATGTGAAAATAAATCACCGCTTTCGCCCGCGGCCGGTGATGCGGCAATCCGGGCAGCGCCGGATGCACCGCCGACGGCCCCGCCGCCCCCGCTTCTCCCGCCGCCTTCAGAAACGCCAGTGCCGCCCCGCCCATCCGCAATCCAGTCGTCCCGAAAAACTGCCGCCGGGTCTGAAGCAATTCATGCTGCAATAAAGGTGATTCCATAGGTCAGTTCCGGTTGATCGCTTCATCAAGATTCAAAACAGTCCCCGCCACCAGCGTCCACGCCGCCAGTTCCACCGCATCCACTCCCGCCGGTGGCACCGATGCCCCGAAAGTCACCGCCTTCTGGGCCGCCTCAGGTGCCGCCCGGTACCGCGCCAGCTCACCGTCTAACAACCGCTCCAGTACCGCCGTCTCATCCGCTCGAGGTTCCCGCACCAGCACCCTCCGGTACAGCCCCGCAATCCGCCCGGCCTTGTCCGCCGCCGCACGCATCACTTCTCCCGCCAGCCCCCGCGCCGCCTCCACATGCTGCACGTCATTCATCAATTGCAGCGCCTGCAGCGGCGTATTGCTCCGCTCCCGACGCGTGCACGCCTGCTCCCGGCTCGGCGCATCGAAATTCACCATGTACGGAGCCGGTGCCGTCCGCTTGATGAACGTATAAAGACTCCGCCGATACAGCGCCGCCCCTTTATCCGCCTCGTAAAACCGCGTGTTCGACCCCGTATACGCCACCGGTTCCCAGATGTTCGGCGGTTGATAGGGCTTCACACCCTTGCCCCCCATCTCCCGCACCAGCAACCCTCCCGCAAACAACGCCTGATCCCTCAACTGCTCCGCATCCAGCCGCAACCTCGGCCCTCGCGCCAGTCTCCGATTCGCCGGATCCTCCACCCACGCCGCCGCCGGAGCCGCACTGTCCCGCCGAAATGCCCCACTTGTCACTAGCAACCTCACTAGCTGCTTCGTGTCCCACTTCCGGTCCTGCCACCACACCGCCAGCCAGTCCAGCAACTCCGGATGCGTCGGCTGCGACCCCTGCGTCCCGAAATCATGGCTCGTCTCCACCAAACCCGTCCCGAACATCTGCTGCCAGAACCGGTTCACAATCACCCGCGCCGTCAGCGGATTCCGCCGGTCCGTAATCCATCGCGCCAGATCCCTCCGGTCCGGCCGCCGCCCGCCCTCCGGCGGCGTCATCGCAGGCAGCACCCCTGGCGTCGCCGGCCCCACCTTCTCCCCCGGCTTGTCATACTGCCCACGCACCATCACAAACGCATCCCGCGGGGTCGGTAGATCCCGGAACACAAACGTCGATGGCTGCTGCGCCTCCGCCTCAGCCCGCTCCCGCTTCACCTCCGCCAGCACCCCACGCGGCCCCGCCAGCACCGCCGCCGTCCCCGCACACACTTCCTGCACATAATAAGACCGCAGCTTCCCTATCAACTCCGCCTCCGCCGCCTTGTCAGGCCCGTCCTTGATCACCTGCCTCAACGCCTCCGGAGCCTCCATCAAATCCTTCCCCGCCACACTCCGCCGCCACGCCGCAAACGACACACCGGGATCGTTCGCCGGATCGGTCTTCCCCGCAAACCCCAGATGGTCAAACCACACCGTCCCGCCATTCACCGTGAACGCATACCCCGTCACCGCCAACCCCGCTCCCATCCCCATCTTCGCCGCCGGCACGTTCAACCGCACCCACTTTCCAACCTCCGGCAACGGCCCCGCCACATAACGCTCGGTCGTCCCCTTCTTCCCGAACTCAATCAGATCCGCTCCCCACACCGCCCGATGCTGCCACGTCCCACCACTGTGAAATTGCACCATCACTTCCTCCGGCGGATCCGCAGGATCAAGATACACCATCAGAAACATCTCCGCCCCCTCAGGCACCACTAGCGGATTCCCCCCGGATTCATAGTAATCCTGCGCCAGCCCAGCCCCGCCACGCTTCAGCGACACCGCCCCGCTGAACACCGGCTCCGGTGCCTTCACCAGTTGCACCGGATGCCCCACCGCCCCAGGCTTCGATCCCTCCGGAAATCCATCCTCAAACCACACGCGTTCCACCGTCACCGGTTCAGGCCGCGGTTCCGCCTCCGCAGGATCACGATACCCCGCCTTCGCCTCCAGCGACGCCAGCTCCTCCCTGGCTTTCATCTCCTTCGCCCGCCATTCCTCCTCCCGCCTCCCGGAATCCGAGGCCTTCACCTTCACCACCGGCTCCGTCAGCAGCGTGTTCCCATCCATCGCAGGATCCGCATTCGACACAAAAAACGCATACAGCGAATAAAAATCCTTCTGCGTGATCGGATCATACTTGTGATCATGACACACCGCACACCCAGCCGTCAGCCCCAGCCACGTCTGCGCCATCGTCGCCGTCCGATCCACCGCATAACGGAAAATCAGCTCCGCATCAATCGACCCGCCCTCCCCAGTCGTCACGTTGCACCGGTTGAACCCGGTCGCAATCAACGCATCCGCCCCGCCCTCAGGCATCAGATCCCCCGCAATCTGCCACTCGCTGAACCGGTCAAACGGCAGGTTCTCGTTGAACGCCCGCACCACCCAGTCCCGATACGCCCACATCTGCCGCTCATTGTCCAGATGCATCCCGTGCGTGTCCCCATACCTCGCCGCATCCAGCCACGGCCGCGCCATCTCCTCCCCATAATGCACCGACCCCAGCAACCGGTCCACCACCCGCTCATACGCTCCCTCCGCACCATCCGCCAGAAACGCCTCGCTCTCCGCCACCGACGGCGGCAACCCAGTCAACGCCATCGTCACCCTCCGAATCAAGGTCGCCCGGTCCGCCTCGCCAGTCGCCTTCAGCCCCCCAAAACCCGCCCCCAGAAACGCATCCACCGGATGCCCCCCCCCCGGCACCGGCACCGCCACCGGCGGCGTGAACGCCCAATGCGCCTCATAAGGCGCCCCCTCCGCAATCCACCGCTTCAACAACGCCTTCTCCTCCTCGCTCACCGTCTTGTGCGACTCCGGCGGCGGCATCACATCGTCCTCATCCGTCGTCACCAACCGCTTCCACAGCTCGCTCGACTCCACATCCCCAGGCACAATCGCCGCTCTCCCCTCCCCGTTCTTCAAAATCGCCCCCTCCCTCGTGTCCAATCGCAAATCCCCCTTCCGCTTCCCGGGATCAAAACCGTGACACGCAAAACACCGGTCCGCCAGCAGCGGCCGGATGTCCCGGTTGTACTTCACCTCCGCACCCACCGGTGCCGCAAATGCAAGAATCAGCAGAATCCCTCGACGCATCCACCCGGAACGCTCCAGCCCACCCCCGTCTGTCACCAGTCAATCCCCACCGAGAACGAATAATTCCGCCCGCGCTGGAAACTCGAAAACACCTTCTGATCCCCCACCCCATACCGCCGCTCAAACTCCGCATCCAGCAGGTTCGCCGCCCGGAAAGTCAGCTTCGCCGATTTCCCCAGCTTCTTCGAAATCGACCAGTCCAGCGTCGACACCGGCATCTGGTAAATGTCAGGGTATTCCTCGTTCACCCCCGCCAGCGCCAGCATCTGACCCGTCACGTTCAGAAAGATCCCCGTGTACAACCCCCAGTCCTTGTTGTCGTACCCGATGTTGAAATTCAGAATGTAATCCGGCTGACCCTGCAACCGCCGCGACGCATCCCCGAAAATCGGCCGCTTCCGCTCCGCACGCGAGAAGATCTTCGAATAGTTGAACCCAACCGAAATGTCCTCCAGCTCGTCAGCCACAAACCCTAGCGATCCCTGATACTCCAGCTCCATCCCGTACACCTGCCCGTTGTCCACATTCGAAAACCGCCGCACCGCGCCATTCTCCAGCTCAATCGGATTGTCGATCATCTTCGTGAACAAGGACGCCGCCGCCGTCTGCTTCCCGTTCCCGTACTCGTACCGCACATCATAATTCGTAATCGACGACATCTGCAGCCGC
This sequence comes from Verrucomicrobiaceae bacterium, assembly GCA_027483175.1. Taxonomy (GTDB): domain Bacteria; phylum Verrucomicrobiota; class Verrucomicrobiia; order Verrucomicrobiales; family V1-33; genus V1-33. The sequence goes on from JAIXVE010000251.1 coordinate 4,467, forward strand.
CGATTCCCGATGAAAATCACGTTGTCGAAAATGTCCAGAAACGGCACCGGCGCAATCTCCTTGAACGACGGCCGCGCCACCGTCTTCGACGCCGCCAGCCGCAGCTTCGTGTTGTCAGACATCGACCACGTGAACGCCGCCGCAGGCAGCACGTCCGTCCTCACAATCCTCGCCCGCGTCAGCCCCGCCACATACGGATCATCGCTCCCCTCCGCAATAATCGTGTTATAAAGGTTCTCACCCCCCGTAATCCGCGAGTACTCCTCAAGATCCTCAGGCTGCACCAGATTCGTCCCCGGATTCGACGACTCACCAACGTTCCCGTACTCCTCGATGTCCGTCGCATCGATCGTGAAGTCCGTCGTCTCCACCCGCGCACCCACCACAAACTCAAGATCCCCCTGCTTCCAGTCCAGCATCCCGAACCCAGCCCCGATCCGCTGGCTCCCCGTATAAATTTCCGGCGCAAGCGACTCCCGGATAATCACCAGTTCACTGCTCAGTCGCGTGAAATTGTCCCCGAAACTGTCAGGATCCGCCGCCGTCGGCTGCACCGTCGTGTCATAAATCCGCCCGTTCAGCCGCTCGTCATACGTGAACGTATCCCCCCGATACCGCCGGTCCGTGTCGTCAATCCCGCCACCCATCGTGAACTTCAGAAAATCCTCCGAATCCTTGTTCCCGCTCAACCACATGTCGAACTCCGTGTTCACAGATATGTTGTCGTCAAACGTCTCCCCCCAGTACCGCCGCAAGGCCGGCAAGCTCGGCGTCGGCTGCGTGAAGTACTGCGGCGAAAACCCGTCCGCCGCACGCTGCAGGTCATACCGCGTCGTGAACACCCGGCTGTCAGGTTGCAACTGCGACGACTTGTTCCACGACAACGACGGCCGGAACCCAAGCGTCTTCCCGTCGTTCAGCACAAAATCCCCGCCAATCTGCACCGTCTGCAACTGCCGCTGCGAATACTGAATCGCCTCCCGCACCGAATAATCCGGCGAATCAGGCTCGCCACGCGGCCGCCCCCACTGGAAATTCGTCGAATCCTCCGCCAGCCGATTGAAGAAATACGTCGCCGTAATCTCGCTGTCATCACCCGTCTTCACCGACGCCCCCGCCAGCACCCCCGCACGCGTCGTCTCCAGCCCGCGCCTCACCGTCGCCGGAATATACGGCTCCTGCTCCGTCCCATCCTGCAGAAATCCCACCCGTCCCTGAATCTCGTCAGGAATGTACCCGTACCGCTTCTGATAGTCGAACGCAAAGAACACCCCCGCCTCCCGTCCCCAGAACTCAAACGGCGTCCCCATGCTCCCCTCCATCGTCATGTCCGGCTGCGGCTCCGCAATGATGCTGCCAAGCTCCGGATCAAGGGTCTTCATCGCATACGCCCCCAGCGCCTCCTTCCGGTCATTCCCAGCCTCCCCGAACGCATACTGATCATAATCAATCGTCTTCAGCAAATCCGGCAGCGCCCGCTCATCCGCATTCCCGAACATCCCCGTCCCACCTCCGCGATTCGTCAGAAACTCCGGATTCCCAGTCGTCTGCGTGTTGTATCCCAACCCCACCTTGAAATTCACAAACGGCTTCTCCGGCCGATTCCGCGTCTTGATCACAATGTGCCCCCCCGTCGCCTCACCAGGCAGATTCGGCAGAAATGTCTTCGATGTGATGATATCCTGCACCACACTCGCAGGAAACAGATCCAGCGGCACCGCCCGACGGTCCGGATCCGCGCTCGGTACCCGGTTCCCATTCAGATACACCGTGTTGTAACGGTCATTCAAACCCCGGATCACCACGAACTTCCCGTCCACCACGTTCACCCCAACCACCTTCGTCACCGCCCCAGCCACGTCCCGCGCCCCAGTGTTCGACAGAAAATCCTTCCCCAGCACACTAGCAATCGCCTTGATGTCCGCCTGAAGCTGAATCGACGGCATCACCGCAGCCGCAGCCGGTTCCTCCGCCAGCACCTCCACCACAGGCAGTTCCTCAGCATCCTGCAAAAGGCTCACCCCAGTCTGCTTCACCTGCCCAGGCGATACCACAATCCGACCGCTCCGACCACGCGCATACCCGTCCTTCACCACCACCAGCGTATAAGCCCCAGGCGGCAACGCCGGAATGATGAAGTTCCCCTCCCTATCCGTCTGCACCGCTATGTCCCCACCCTCCACCTCCACCGTCGCCCCAGGCAACGGATACCCGAAATCCTCATCCGTCACCGTCCCCGTCACACGACCAGCAGCCGCTTCCTGCGCCGCCACTTCCGTCAGCGTTCCCGCCACCATCGCTGCCGCTGCCGCCAGCCCCGCCATGCCGCCGCCCGCCGCCCGATGTCTTTTCATGCGCTTCTTTGAAATCATGCTCACTTCTTGAGTTCTCCCAGCACTTCCACCGTCGCTTCCTGCCGCTCCTCTAGGAAATACAGCGCCGTCTCAAACAACCCCATCGCCCGTCCCCGAGGATGCGGATACGCCGCCGCATTCTTCACCGCCTCACCCACATACCGCTTCGCCTCCTCACCATCCCCTCGCTGCAGCGCCAGCCGCGCACACGCCACCCACCCGGCCGGCGCATACAGAAAAAATACCGCCCGCGACGACTTCTCCGCCTCCGCCTCCAACCCCGCCGCCAACTCCGGCTTCCCCACCACCCGATACAACCGCCCAGCCTCCGCCAGCGACGGCGCCTTCCACTCCGCATCGTCCGGATACTTCCGGCACATCGCCACATACGTCCCAAGCGTCTCCAATGCCTCCTTCTCCATCCCCGCACCATGCATCGCCTCAATCACCGGCGGCAACGACTGCGCCGCCGCCGGATGCCTCGCACCAACACACACCGCCGCCGCCCGACGCAACCGCTCGGCAGCTTCCTCCTTCTTCCCCGCCCGTCCCTCCCGCTCCGCCAGCCCCACCAGCAACCGGCTCTGATACGCATGAAATTCCCGCGCCGGCCGCCCCAGAAACGCGTCCACCTGCTCCGGCTCAGGCTTCGCCAGAATATACTCCGCCTCGCACGACCGACGGTCCAATGGATCCGTCACCCGCGACAGCCACGCTCTCGCCTTCACCTCGTCCCGCTGTGCCAGAGCCAGCTCCGCCAGCAGCGCATTCGTCCTCATTGTCTTCCACGTGTCGCTCGCCGCCAAACTCGTCTCCGCCAGCTTCGCAGCCTCCGCCGCCTCCCCCGCCACCCCGCGCCGCTGCCACTCCAAGGCCAAAGTCGCCGCCAGCAGCGATTGATACGACGGCCCGAAGGTCTTCATCCTCGCCTTCGCCTCCGCATCCCGCCCCTGCCGGATCAATGCCCGGCAAAGCCTCGTCTGCGCCTTCCAATGCTCATCCTCATCACTCACAAGCTGCCCCAGCAGATAATCAGCCGTCTCCAGCGCCACACCACCCTCAACCACCTTCTCAACCCCCTCCGCTCCCTTCAAAGGCAACGCCACACCGGGAACCAGCTCCGTCACTCCCTCCCCTCGCAACCACGGCAGTCCGCAGCTGAAGACTGACAAAAACAGTATGCGTCCGGATATCATGCTCAATCGGTTCATGGCGGGTGCTCCGGGATGATGCCGCAGGACGTCACGGCAGACAGTCAATTGAGGTGACAATTTCGTTTCAGCAGCTCAAAAAAAAAAGGAGCGGGGCCGTCTCCAGCCCCGCTCCCCACTTTATCGTCGCTCAAGGCTCCCGCTCACTGCGGAATCACCCGGTAGTGCAGCGGCGCAGCACTCACTGCCGCACTGTCCTGCCAGCTGATCTGACCAGCTGTTCCATTCGTGTCGCCAGCCCCACCGTCACCCACCACCGCCACCGGTGTCCACACCCGCAGGTCAGACGAACGCTCAATCGCATACGCCACCACGTTGCCTTCATCCGTGTCAGCCGCAAACGACACCGTCGCATTGCCGCCGCTCACCCCAAGCGTCACTTCAGGCCGGTCCACAGTCGCTGTGTCCACCAGCCCAACCGCATCAATCCCAGTCCAGCCAATCAGCATGTTGCTGTCAGCCATCGCTCCAACCCGCTGCACAGGCGTGAAGAACCCGTCCGCTGGTGGCAGATCAGCCGCCGCCGCACGCGCCGGTGCCGCCACCGTCATCCGTGGATCAAGCCCATTCTGGTCACGGTGGAAATCCGTCCCCTTCTTCCGCAGGGACGTTGCCGCCAGCGCAGACCCGGAAAACGTGTTGCCACCCATGCTCGCCGTCAGAGTCGCCCCGACGTTGAAGTAATAGCTCGAAGGATGAATGATCCCCGTCGACGTTGCCGTCGAGTCGCCGCCCATCACGTTCGAATTGATGTCTTCAAACAACCCGTTGCGCCAGTCGCCGTCCACCGAACGCCGAGCCAGCAACCCTTGGTCGCCACTGCCCGCCGTCGGAGACACACCCAACCCACGGTTCCCAATCGCCGTGAAATTGTAAATCAGCGGATTCGTGTTCGGCGTCACTCCCTTGTTGTTGTCCTCGGAACCGTCCCACTCAAACAACCGGTCAGACGCGTCCGCCACCAGACGACCCGTGATCGTGCCAGATGGATGCCCGGCATTCGCACCACCCGAACTGTCGGACAGCGTGAACGCAAACTGAATCTTCCCTTGGTATCCTTGGTCGCCATCGAATCCGTCATCCCCTTGGAATTCAGTGAACAGGTAGCGCGAATTCACATAGCCGCCGAACCATTCAAATCCGTCGTCCTTGTTGTTGTACACTTCCTGCCACTCAACCACCGTGCTGCGGCCAACCGCTCCAAGCGTCACGCCGTTCACTTCATTGTCCGTACCCAGCCGGAATCCACCGTACCGGTGCGAACAGAAGCGAAGCACCCCGCTGTTGTCGTTCTCACTCGAGCCGGAACCGCCAACCGCACCAACACTCACACCACCATAAACCGCCGTCCGGAACGAGGTCGAAGAACTCAACCCGTTGTAAAACGCCGTGCCCAGCGTCACCGTGTCGAAGGAACCACCCTCAATCAGCGCAAAACCAACGCCGTTCCCGCCCTTCACGTCGTTCGCCGTCGGAATCGTCGTCGCGCCAGTCGGCTCGGCAGGAACATCCCCGCTCTGCAGACCAGTCCCCGCGTTGTACGCCAGGAACGAGGTGTCGTTGTCCCCATCATACCCGATCGGTGTCCGACCCAGCAGCACCACGCCACCCCAGCGACCAGAGATCGCGAAGATGTTGTCCACCGCCCCACCCACGTTAGGCGATTCCGTCGCCGTCTTCAGCTTCGGATGCGTAAACCCATTCGCCGCAAGGGTCCAAGGCGCGCCGCTCCCAACTGCCGCAAGGCTCGTCGGAATCGTCGCCGCTCCCCCTGGAACATACGGATCGTCAATCGACGTGAAGATGATCGGCGCATCCGGCGTCCCGTTCGCATTCAGCTTCGCTCCGCGCGTGATGAACAGCGCCCCAGGCTGGTCACCCACCGTGCCACCCTCGCAATACGTGTCCTCAATACCCCGCACAATCGTGCCAGGCTCGATCGTCAGGATCGCCGGCGGCAGCACATAGATCACATCCCGAAGAATGTAAACGTTGTCCCGCGTCCACCGCGTGTCCTGCACAATGTCGTTCACCACTTCAACAAACGCCGCCTGCGCAGGCAGCGCCGCGGCCACCGCGCCGCCAGCCAGTATGGCTCTCATGGAATTTTTTTTCATAGGTCTGAATACAGTTGTTGGTTTCCTGTCCAGCCCGTCTCAGCGACGGCGGCGCACCAGCAGCGCCATCCCGCCCATCACCACCGTCAGACCCACGCCCGGCTCCGGCACCACCACCGCCAACTGGTGCGAAAACGCCCCAGCTCCCAGATCCATCCCCGTCGCCAGCGTCCCAATGTGCGCCGTCAATCCCGGTGCCCCAGTGTCCGTCGAGAAGTTCGACTCGAAAGGAGGCAGACCAACCCCGGAATTCCAAGTGGTGCTGGTCGAGAAAATCGCCTGCTGCGTCGCCCCTGTGTTCTGTGCCCACAGATAAATCTTCTGCCCCGCAATGCTCGACGCATACGATTGCCCTTCAAACGATGCCGTGTTGTCGACCGATTGCGAAATGCTGAAGAATCCATCCGTCGCAAACGCATTGATCGCACCAGTGTACGCATACACCTGCACAAACGCTGCTTCCAGCGCAGGAAGATTCGCGGAATTCGCCGCGAAATCGAAAATCGCCGGGAACACCCCGAAACGCAGCGTCCCCGTCGCCAGCGGCAGATTCTCAGCAGTCGCCAGACCGTTGCCGAAATTCGTCGAATTCAGCGTCACCGCCGCCTGCGATGCACAAAGGGAGCTGCCAAGAGCAAGAAGTGTAAGAATCTTTTTCATATGAATATTATCTGTTAGCTTTGTTGAATTTGTTGAACTTTGTTTAAGTCAGGAAGACCTCTCAGTCAGTAAATGGCTCCTGCAGCGTGAACGACGCCGTCCCAGCCTGCTCGCGGAACAGAATCGCCTTCCCCGGCGTCAGCACCACGCCGTCCTGGTTCGCTCCAGTCGGCTGATCCGTCCGCCGCCAGCCCGTACCGCCCAGACCGCCACTCTTGTAGAAATAGCCAGTCAGCACGCCGCCTTCCTCCAGATAGACCACGTCCGCCGTCGCCGACCCGGTCCCGCCAGTGATGAAGTCCTTCAGGTTGGACTTCGCTAGCGTCGTCGGCAGCGTGAACGGATTCGACAGAATGTTGAACCCAGCCACCACCGTCGGCTTCTGCCGCCCCGTCACCGTGTACCCAGTCACATCCAGATTCACCGAGCTGCCACCCGCCTTACGGATCACATAAACCCCAGTCAGCGGGTCAATCGGCGCGTTCGGCTCCGACGCTCCCGTAGGAGCCGATGTCTTCCGCCACCCCGTACCACCAAGACCGCTGCTCTTGTAGAAATACCCAGTCAGGGTCCCATTCACTTGAATGTATACTTCATCCGCCGTCGCCGCTCCGGATCCGCCCAGCAGACCCACCGCATTCGTCGCACCAAACACCGACGCAAGGGTGTCATCAGGCACAATCATGTACTGGTCTCCCTCAGCCAGTCCGGCAATCGCCGTCCCGACCGTCACACTCGAACCAGTCGCCGCCGTGATCCGCACCCGGGTCCCCATCGCCGCTCCACTCAGAATCTGAATCGAATGCGGCAGGCTCGTCAGGTTCGGCAGGCTCGCCGTCGTCACCCCGATCGTCGTCGTCGGCCCGGCCGTCACCGCGCCACTGTCGACCACCCGCTCCACCATCGGAAGCGATACCAGCGACAACTGCCCGGGCGGCAGCACCAGTCGCTGAATACCCGCCGTCCGGCTCACCGGAAGTTTACTGCCCGTCTGGGCCATCGCGGCTGCAGGAAATGCCATCGCGGCCGCCAGCAGCATAATTGTTTTTTTAGACATAGGGATCGGTTTCTATCTCCTTGTTTTTTCAGTTTGGGAGGAACGCCCGGATAACTCTCCGGACGCCACCACTAGAACCGAAACCCACCCGCCGCGAAAGCTCCACAGGGCAACGTTTTCGTCGCAAACCTAACTTCTCCCACCCCGCCTTCCGCACCTCACTTCACCGCCCCCGCACGCTCCCCCTCAATCGCCCGGTACCGCTGAAACGCCGTATCCGCCTCCCCCCCACGCCCCGCACGCTTCAGCAGCCTCGCATACTTCAGCCACACCGCCGCATTCCCGCTGTCACGCACCGTCGCCCGCCGCAGCAGCACCAGCGCCTCCTCCGTCAACTGCCTCGTCTCAAGTATCCCCGCCAGCAGCACCGCACTCTGCCCATCCGCCCCATCAAGCCTCAACCCCTCCCGCAACGCCACCTCCGCCTCCTTCACCCGCCCGCCACGCTGCAGGCAATATCCCAAAAGCCGGAACCCCCGCGCATACGCCGGAGCCAGCTGCACCGCTCTCTGCGCCGCCTCCGCCCCCCGCGCCCAGTCCCCCCCACGAATCGCCCCCTCCGCCACCCCAATCCACGCCGCCGCATCCCCAGGCTGCTCCGCCGCCGCCTGCGCATTCGCCTCCATACTGTCCGCCCCTCCCGGCTTCCCCTCCACTCGCCGCGCCGCCTCCGCCAGCTGCCGCCAGTACACCGAAACCGCCGGATCCAGCGACACCGCACGCCGCTGACACGCCAGCGCATCCTCCCGCGCCCCAAGCGCCGTAGCCGCCGCTCCCAGCAGGCTCCACACCGCCGCACTCCTCGGATACCGCGTCGTCAGCTTCAGCAGCGCCCTCGCCCCCGCCGCCGTCTTCCGCTCGCCTAACAGCCGGAACGCCTCCAGAAATCTCGGGTCCTTCCCAGGATCCCCGGGATAAACCGGCTTCCACTTCGCTAGCGGCACCGTCTTCCGCCCAGCCAGACTCGCCGCATCCGGTGCCGTCACCGGCTGCGCATACGCCATCCACCGACTCAGCGAAACCCGGTGCGTCACCACCGCCACCACCCGCCCAGATCCGTCAAACACCGGCGACCCAATCGCCGCCGCAGAATCCGTCCCCGTAATCTCCAGCGTCCCAGCCCCCGCCAGCGAACTGTCCGGCCGCGCCAACGCATCCGCCAGCACCAACCCCTTCGCAGGATTCAGCGCCATCACCCGCACCGCCGCCTGCGCCGGCAACGCCCCAGGCTTCAGCATCCCCGCCACCGGTGCCGCCAGCGACGCCCGCAACACCAGCATCCCACTGTCCGCATCCGCATGCACCACCCCAGCCACCCGGAACGCCTTCCCATCCCCCGTCACCCCACTCACATAATCCGGCACCACCCCGCCCCCACCCTGCAACAGCGTGATCTCCGTCAGAATCAACCCTCCCTCCCCAATCACCACCCCACACCGCGACGCCACCTCACGCCCTGTCCCATCCCACGCCCGCAAGGACACCACCGACGCCGCCACCGTCAGCGCCAGTTTCGTCAAGTCACTGTCCTTCTCCTCCCCAAACCCAAACCCAGGCAACTCGTCCTCCGGCAGCAGATCCCATAAAGTCCCGTCCGGCCCCACCTCCATCAGCCCGCCATCCGGCCCCTCCTCCACCTGCGGCACATCCTCAGACATCGACGGCAGCAGCGGCTCGACAGCTTCCTCCGCACGCATTCCAGGAACAATCCCAGACAATACGGCCGTCATCGCCGCAACCCATGTTTGTTTCCGTGCCTTCACAATCACACGACTCGTTCCACCAGCCGTCGCTGCAACGAAAACGGCACCCGGCACGTGTGACGATTTCGTTTCCAAACTGCACTGTCGGGAGTTTCAGCGCCGTTCTATACAACGCCCAGCCGACCGGCCCCTCTCAATATGCTGAAATTCTCCCTGCCCGTCCTCATGGCTCTCCTCTGCTCCTTCGCCTCGGCCGGCGAAGCCAATCTCAAGGAAACCCTCGACGCCAAAGCAAAGAAAAAATACGGCCCCTACGTCGGTGTCTTCGGCGGCAGCTCCCAGTCCCAGTCCATGGGCCTCGCCCTGACCTACCCGGACGGCCGCACCTTCCAGTACGCCCCAGGCGACGAAAGCGGCAACGCCATCGCAGGCTTCGAAGTCGGCTATCAATGGCGCCAGAAACGTCTCCCCCTCGAACTCGGCCTCGAATTCGAAGCCTTCTTCATGAACAGCGAGGCCCGCGGCGCTCTCCCAGGCCAAACCCCACTCGGCGTCACCACTCTCCCCCCTCCTTTCCCAGGCGCACCCTCCACCACGGTCGTCGAGCCCTACGCCCCAGGCCCTCTCGATATCCCCGCCGACGGTCTCATCAGCTTCCGCACCGACCTCAACGCGGTCCTCTTCATGCTCAACGGCTCCGTCACCCTCGACCTCCGCCGCTACCGCGCACGCATCGGCCCCTATCTGAGCCGCATCCGCCCCTACCTCGGCTACGGCATCGGCGGCGCTCAACTCTGGTTCCGCAACACCGAAACCGTCACCAAGGACCCCACCAAGCAAGCCTCCGTCAGTGTCTTCGAAATGGACGAATTCGTCTTCGCCCGCCAGTTCTTCGCAGGCGTCGAATACAACGTCAATGACCGCTTCTCCATCTACGGCGAATACCGCAAACTCGAACTCGAAGACTTCGGACCAGCCAGCAACTTCGAACAGGAATCATGGATGGCGGGCCTCCGCATGCGCTACTGATTTCCATCCCTCTTTTATGATGATACGCCACCTTCTTGTTGTCTCTCTCGCCGCCGCGCTCGCTTCCTGCGCCACGGTCAGCAGCGCCCGCATCCAGTTCCCGAATCACCCGGTCTCCATGCAGGTCCTCAATCGCATCATCGATGAGGACAACGCCGACCACCTGCTCCGCTTCCGCAACACCGGCACAGAAGTCATCAGCTTCGACTACACCGTCGCCGATACCCCCAACGTCCCCCACCTCGACGCTAGCGGCCCCAACAGCGGCTACGTCAAAAACCTCTACCCAGGCGAGGAACGCGAGGTCCCTAACCCATGGAAGCGCATGCGCGTCTTCGTCAGCATCGGCACCATGACCTACGGTAAAAAAGCCGACGACGTCCTCCAGAAAATCTACCGCCCGGATCAGGCCGTCGCCGCCCCAGCCGCCGCCGCAGGCGCCTCCGATCTCTTCGGAACGCCCGCCCCAGCCGCCCCGCCGCTTCCCTGACTAACTCTCCTCTTTCTCCGGGGCCTCCCCGCGACGTCCCGGGGCCTCCCAAAGGCCCCGGGATTTTTTTGCGCCCTTTCCCTTTTCCCCCTCACATGCCCGCTCCCCTCAGGCTCGCCCTCGCCCTCGCCGCCACAGCCCTCGCCCTCCCCGCACCCTCCCCAGCAGGCATCCTCCCCTTCGGCCCTCGCAAGGGCTCCCCGTACACCGACGACGCCGTCACCGCCCAACGCCTCCTCGACCAGGGCCTCGCCGCCGCCGCCCGCGGCGACGCCGATAAAGCCCTCGCCAAATTCGAATCCCTCCGCCGCCAGTGCGCCCGCACCCCACAGGCAGGCCTCGCCAACTACGAAATCGGCTGTCTCCACGAACGCAGCAACCACCTCGTCGCCGCATGGCAGGCATGGCAGCTCGTCGTCGAGGAATACCCAGACTCCGGCCGCTTCGCCGCCGCCGTCGCCAACCAGCTCCGCGTCTCCTCTCTCCTCTTCTCCACCCTCGAACGCGTCGAACGCGGGCTCGCCGAAAAACGCGACCTCCAACGCCTCACCCGCGAGGAAATCATGGGCATGATGCAAACCGCCCTCCGCAACGCCCGCACCGCCGACGGCACCCCGGAATCCGCCTACCGCCTCGCAGGCTACCTCCAGAAATACGGCCGCCCAGCCGAAGCCCGCGACGAACTCCTCACGCTCGCCGCCCACCACCCGCAGCACCACCTCGCCGACGACGCCGCCTTCCAGGCCGCCATCATCGACTTCAAATCCTCCACCCGCCCCAACGCCACCGACGCCGACCGCGAACGCGCCATCGATTCCCTCAAGGACTTCCTCACCGTCTTCCCCGATAGCGAAAAAGTCCCCGAAGCCACCCACCGGCTCGCCCTCGTCCGCCACGCCATGTTCCGCTCGCTCCTCGATCAGGCCGTCTCATGGGAAAATCGTAGCAAACCCGCCGCCGCAGCCATCTGCTATCAAATCCTCGGCTCCCGCTACGCCGACCTCGCCAGCGCCAACCCGGAACTCGCCGCCCGCATCGCCGCCGCCACCCCTCCCTCTCCTCCCTCCAAACCCCCCTCCGCTCCCGCCACCCCCGCACGCCCACGCACCCCAGTAAACCCGCTCGACCCAGTCATTCGCTGATTTTTCTCCTTCCGGCGGAAATCCACTTGCATCACCGCCATCCATCCCCATTACTCACCGCACGACGCGCCTCACGCGCTCATCGTTTCCGGGTAGGTACCGAAGTGGCCAAACGGGGCAGACTGTAAATCTGCTGGCTCACGCCTTCAATGGTTCGAATCCATTCCTGCCCACCATCCCCTCAAAAGGGGATCCCGCTCCACAAAGCCACTCCCCTCATCTCCCATCGGCCGGCTCCGCCTTCTGCTTGATCAGTGACCTCAATCGCTGCACCCCTTCCGCGCTCGTCGCCGGCTTCTTCTCCACCGTCGTCCCCTCAAACTCCACCCGCGGATCCCGCACACTCACCAGCTCATTCAACTCATACACGTTCCGGTACCCGTACCCATAAAGATTGATGTACGTCGGAATATTCAACGCCAGCATCCGCGGCTTCTCCTGCTGCGCCACCTGCGACTCCTCCGCCTTCGGTCTAGGCACAGCCATCTTGCTCGCAAAATCCCGCTGGTTCCCGTCAAAATTGTTATTGCAGTAAATCAGAATCTTCGTCCCCGGATCAGGGATCAGCTTCGCCAGATTCTCCTGCGTGAAATCCGTAAACGGAAGACTCTTCGCCCCCTTCATCCGGATCCGCTCAAACCGGAACGCCGACCGCGCATCAAGCACCACCACGCCTTTCTCACGGCTCATCCGCAGAAAGGTGTCCAGATCAATCATCCGCTCCGCCCGGTGCGCCTCCACCTCCGCCACCAGTTGCTTGAAATCATCATAACTCACCTTCGCCGCAGGCCGCTTAATAACCTGTCCGTTCACCCCTCCCGCCATCATCATCACCACCGCGGCCGCTGCCGTCCAGATCGTCGTGCTCGTGCGTTTCATGAAATCTCAGGTTGAAGGTTGCCCCCTATCATAACCCTTCCCCGCCCTCACCGCCGCACCCGAACCTACGCATTCACGGCGCCCTCAATCCCTCATCACCCCGCCCCGCCAGCCGCACCTCAATCTCCCGCACCGCCCACCGCGCATGCTCCGCAATCAGCTCATCCCCGCCACTCGCCGCCATCTCCAGCACCCCCAGATCCTCCCGCTCGCCAACATTCCCTAACGCCACACACACGTTCCGCAGAAACGCACTCCGCCCGATCCTCTTCACCGGCGACCACCGGAACAACTCCCGGAATCCTTCGTCGTCCAACCCCAGAAAATCCCGCAGCGCCCAATGCGCCACAAATGGCCGCGCCGCAAACGCCTGCTCCCGCGACGCCACCGCAAACCGATTCCACGGACACACCTCCAGACACTCATCACACCCGTAAATCCGATCCCCCAGCGCCCGCCGGAATTCCTCGGGAATCGCCCCTTTGTGCTCGATCGTAAGATACGATAGGCACCGTCTCGCATCCAATCGCCGCACCGCCGTGATCGCCTGCGTCGGACACGCCTCCACACAACGCACACACGTCCCGCATCGATCCCGCTCCACTTCATCCGCAGGCATCTCCAGCGTCGTCAGCAGCTCCGCCAGAAAAAACCACGCCCCCAGCCTCCGGTGAATCTGCACCGTACTCTTCCCGTTCCACCCCATCCCCGCCGCCGTCGCCCAGTCCCGCTCCAGCACCGGCCCCGTATCCACATAATACCGCTGCCGCCCCCCGTACTCCTGCATCACCGCATCAAGGTCCCTCAACCGCCCCTCAATCACACCGTGATAGTCATCCCCATGCGCATAACGCGCCATCCGACCACGCACCCCGCCCTCCCACGCCACATCCCCCTCCGGCGGCAGGTAATTCAACGCCAGCACCACCACCGACCGACACCCCGGCAGCACTTCCCGAGGATCCATCCGCCGCTCCGGCCCGCGCTCCATCCACTCCATCGTCCCATGCGCCCCCGCCTCTAACCACTCGCCAAACAACTCCGCATGCCCGGCCGGCCCCGCCACCGACGCAATCCGGCAATCGTCAAACCCTAACTCCCTCGCCGCCCGCCGCACCGCCTCGCGACACGCCACCCCGTCCTCACTAACCTCTGTCGCGTCGTCCCCCATCGCCCCGGCTCTCAGTTCTCCGGCCCCCGCCACCCCGCAAAATGCAGCCGCACACTCTCCGCCAACCCATACGCCGCCTCATCCGGCGTCAGATCCCCGCTGTCACTCTCAATGTCCGCCGCCCCTCGGTACAACGGCCGCCGCGCCTCCAGCAGCGCCCGCACCGTCTCCCGCGGATTCTCCGTCCGCAGCAACGGCCGCTCGTGATTCCTCGACACCCGCTCCCAGATCACCGCCTCCGGCGTGTCCAGCCAGATCACACACCCCAACCGCTTCAGCTTCTCCACATTGTCAGGCACCGTCACAATCCCCCCGCCCGTCGCAATCACCAACCGACCCTTCCCCACCAGCAGCTCATCCAGCGCCGCCGTCTCCCTCCTCCGGAACCCAGCCTCACCCTCCTCCGCAAATATCGCCGGAATCGCCCGCCCCGCCCGCCTCACCACCAGCGCATCCGTATCCACAAACCGGAACCCTAGCTTCTCCGCCAGCCGCGGCCCGAGCGTGGACTTCCCGCACCCCATGAATCCAATCAGGACCACATTGAGCGGATCATCAGGCTGCTTCCGGTCGGCTTCCATGTCGCTATCCCCCAAAGTTCGCGGCGTTTCCCCAAGGATGCAAGCACAGGCACTCTCCCACATCCCACGATCGCGTTTGCCCACACCCCGTTCACAGTCCAGGAAACATCCCAGTACTTTCATGCAAACCGAAGTCGCACCCACCGATCGTCCCGATTTTCTCAAGGAGGCCGTCCGCCAAGCCGTCGAACTCCTCGCCGCTGGCGAAACCGTCGCTCTCCCCACCGAAACCGTCTACGGCCTCGCCGCCGATGCCCTCAACCCAGACGCCGTCGCCAAAATCTTCATCGCCAAAGACCGCCCAGCCTTCGATCCCCTCATCGTCCACCTCCCCCACAAAGACCGGCTCCCCGAAATCGCCATCGTCCCCGACGACATCGCCCCCACCGTCGCCCTCCTCATCGAAAACTTCTGGCCAGGCCCGCTCACGCTCATCCTCCCCAAAAACCCGGCCGTCCCCGACGCCGTCACCGCAGGCCTCCCCACCGTCGCCGTCCGCATCAGCGACCACCCCGTCTTCCAACGCGTCATCACCAGTCTCAAACGCCCGCTCGCCGCCCCCAGCGCCAACCGCTTCGGCCGCATCAGCCCCACCTCCGCCGCCGCCGTCCTCAAAGAACTCGACACCCGCATCCCCCTCGTCGTCGACGGCGGTGCCTGCCACGCCGGCCTCGAATCCACCATCGTCAAAATCATCCCCGGTGACCCCAAGCCCACCCTCCGCGTCCTCCGCGCAGGCCCAGTCACCAAAGACGATCTCAAAGCCTTCGGCCGCGTCGAATTCGCCAACGCCGCCCCTCACCCGGACCACCCCACACCCCCGGAAGCCCCCGGCCTCCTCCCCTCCCACTACGCACCCCGCACTCCCCTCCATCTCCTCGCAGAAGGCGAGATCTTCCAGCCCGTCCCCGGCCGCCGCTACGCCCTCCTCAGCTACCGCGGCGACCCCGACGACGGTTCTTTCGGTCTCCCCTGCTGGGAACACTCCGTCGTCCTCAGCCCCGGCAAAGGCAAACTCCCGGAAGCCGCCGTCCGCTTCTTCCACGCCCTCCGCCAGCTCGACGAATTAGGCGTCGACGAAATCATCGCAGAAGCCATCCCCGAACGCGGCCTCGGCGTCGCCATCATGGAACGTCTCCGCCGCGCCGCCACGCCACCGCCAGCGCCCCCCGCATGAATCAGCACGCCCCCGCCGACGACCGGCCCGCGTCCGCCAAAACCACCGGCATCGTCGCCCTCGCCGTCATGAGCAGCCGCCTGCTCGGCCTCATCCGCGAGGTCCTCTTCGCCACGCACTTCGACGGCTTCCTCCGCGACGCCTTCATCGCCGCCTTCCGCATCCCTAACCTCCTCCGCGATCTCTTCGCAGAAGGTGCCCTCTCCACCGCCTTCATCACCGTCTTCTCACAGAAGATCAAAACCGAAGGCGACCGCTCCGCATGGGCCCTCGCCCACAAAATCCTCACGCTCGCCGCCGTCGTCATGAGCGCCATCTCCCTCCTCGGGATCCTCATCGCCAGGCCCGTCGTCGGCCTCCTCCTCGACAAGTGGTCTCCCGAAAAGCAGGACTACACCGCCCGCCTCACGCAGGTCATGTTCCCCTTCATCCTGCTCGTCTCCCTCGCCGCTCTCGTCATGGGCATGCTCAACGCCAAAAAGGTCTTCGCCGTCCCCGCCATGGCTAGCAGTTGCTTCAACATCCTCTCCATCGCCGGCGGCTTCGGCCTCGCATGGATCCTCGACGACCACTCCACCCCTGGCCTCGACGCCAATGGCATGATCGGCTTCGCCATCGGCACGCTCCTCGGCGGTCTCGCCCAGCTCCTCATCCAGCTCCCCTCCCTCCGCCGCGTCGGCTACCGCTTCCGACCAGACTTCGCATGGCGCGACCCAGGCGTCCGCCGCATCCTCACACTCATGGTCCCCTCCGTCATCGCCGGCAGCGCGGTCCAGATCAATGTCTTCATGAACACGGGCTTCGCCGCCCACCTCCCTATCGAAAACGGCCCGACCTCATGGCTCAATGTCGCCTTCCGCCTCATGCAGCTCCCCCTCGGGGTCTTCGGCGTCGCCGTCGCCACCGTCACCATCCCCGTCCTCTCCCGCGTCGCCACCGACGGCATCAGCGCCAAATTCCGCGACATCCTCGGCAGCGGTCTCCGTCTCGTCACGTTCCTCACTCTCCCCTGCGCCGCAGGCCTCTTCATCCTCGCCCACCCGGTCATCTCCGTCCTCTACGAACACGGCGAATTCAAAGCATGGGAAACCGTCGAAACCGCCGCCATCCTCCGCTGGTACGCCATCGGCCTCGTCTTCTACTCCTGCATCAAAATCATCCAGCCAGCCTTCACCACCATCGACCGCAACAGGATCCCGATGTACATCGCCTTCCTCTCCATCGCCGTCAACGCTGGCCTCAATTCCCTCTTCGTCCACGTCCTCCACAAGGACCACGTCTGGCTCGCCGTCACCACCACCGCCGTCGCCGCACTCAACTTCCTCCTCCTCTACATCTTTCTAGCCAGAATCGCCGGAGGGCTCGAAACCCGGAAACTCCTCGCCGCCACCGCCCGTCTCCTCGTCCCCCTCGGCGGTCTCTCTCTCGTCGCGTGGGTCGCATGGCACACGGTCCTCGAACCTCGCTGGCCCTACTTCTCCACCCTCGCCA
The DNA here is from genome assembly GCA_027483175.1 of Verrucomicrobiaceae bacterium. Classification (GTDB taxonomy): domain Bacteria; phylum Verrucomicrobiota; class Verrucomicrobiia; order Verrucomicrobiales; family V1-33; genus V1-33. The sequence goes on from JAIXVE010000251.1 coordinate 21,529, forward strand.
GAGCAGTCTCCCTCGGCTGTGCCATCACCGCCGCTGGCACCGCCTTCGCCATGCTCGCCCACGTCCTCCACATCGACGAAGCACGCCAGTTCTCCTCCATGCTCGAACGTCGCTTCAACCGCCGTCGGCGCTGACTCTCATGACTTTCCTGACACCCTCCGCCCTCGCCCGCACGCTCTCCGCTGCCCTCTTCTCCTCCGCCGCCCACGCCCAGCTCTCCATCTCCGACCCCGGCCAGGACGTCTTCAACTTCTCCGCCCCCACCGGCGAACTCAGCGGGCTCTCATGGCTCGCCGCCGATTCCTATCAAGCCGTCAGCGACGCCGTCAATGAACGCCGCTCGGTCACGCTCCGCATCTCCCTCAACCCCGCCGACGGCCGCATCTCCGCCGCCTCCCAAACCGCGGCCACCACCCTCGCCACCGGCTACGACCTCGAAGGCATCGCATGGTGCCCTCCTCGCAACTCGTTCTTCGTCTCCGACGAAGGCCAATGGCCAGACGGCGGCTTCCTACGCGAATTCCTCCCCGACGGCTCGCTCCTCCGCCCACTCTCCCTCCCCTCAGTCATCCTCAACGACCGCCAGAACTTCAGCCTCGAATCCTGCTCATGGGCCGCCGGTGCCCTCTGGTCCGCTAACGAAGAAGCCCTCGCCCAGGAAAGCTCGCTCTCCTCCGCCTCCTCAGGCTCCGTCGTCCGTCTCCTCAAACTCGACCACCGGCTCCAGCCAGCCGGCCAATGGGCCTACCTAACCGACTCCTTCGGCACCGACAGTCCCTTCACCACGCTCGAACGCAGCGGCATCTCCGACCTCTGCGCCCTCCCCGACGGCAATCTCCTCGTCCTCGAACGCACCCTCGGCCTCGGCTCCATCCCTTCCTTCCGCATCCGCATCTACCTCGTCAGCTTCACCGAAGCCACCGACGTCTCCTCCATCCCCGACCTCGACGAAGCCGCCCACCGCAGGGTCTCCAAAACGCTCCTCTGGGAACGCAACATGGGCTCCGTCCAGACCCGCAACTTCGAAGCCATCACCCTCGGTCCGCCCCTCCCCGCCATCGCCCCGGACGCCCGCTCGCTCCTCCTCCTCGCCGACAATGGCGGCGACGCCGCCGGCACTCAACACCTCTACGCCCTCGTCCTCCGCGGTCTCGTCTCCCCTCCCCCCATGGCCTCATGGCGTCAGGCTTTCTGGGGCTCTCCAGACCCACTCAACGACGCCGCCCCCGACGCCGATCCCGACCGCGACTCGCTCTCCAATCTCTCGGAATACGCCCTCGGCGGCGACCCGCTCTCCGCTTCCTCCTCCCCGCTCCCCCGCTCCTCTCCCGGCATCGGCCTCGCCCTCTCCTTCAATCGTTTCCCCGACCGCACCGACATCACTCTAACGGTTCAAGCCGCCGACTCCCCCGGAGGCCCGTGGATCCCCATCGCCCGCAGCACCAGCGGCAATCCCTTCTCCCCCCTCGACGCCGCCGTCTCCATCACCGAATCCGGCCCGGAATTCTCCCGCTCCGTCACCGTCCGCGACTCCACCACCTCCGCCACTCGTCGCTTCCTCCGTCTCGCCATCACCGCACCCTGACAATCCCTCCCGGCCCTGCCCCCTACTCCATCAGCGCCGCCAGCAGGTCCCCTAGCGCCACACTCGCCACCGCCGTCGCCTTGTCGCTCATCGCATACGGCAGAATCAATTGCCCGCCGTGAATCAGCGACCCGCAGCTGTACACCACATTCGGCACATAACCCTCCCTCTCAATCCCCTCAGGACACAGCAGCGGCTCCCGCAACCGCCCGATCACCCGGGTCGGATCTTCCAGATCCAGCAGCGCCGCTCCAATACAGTACCTCCGCATCAACCCAACCCCGTGCGTGATCACCAGCCACCCGGCCTCGGTCTCAATCGGCGACCCGCAATTCCCGATCTTCACCGACTCCCAGGCCTCCGACGGCCGCAGAATCAGATGCGGATCGCTCCAGTAATGCGGATTGTCGGAAAACATCACATACAGATTCTCATCATCCTGCCGCGACAGCATCGCATACCGCCCGCCCACCCGCCGCGGAAACAACGCCATCCCTTTGTTCTGCACCGCCGCCCCGTTCAAGGTCAGCACCCGGAAATGCCGGAAATCCGTCGTCTCGATGAACTGCGGCAGAATCGCCCGCCCGTTATACGCCGTGTACGTCGCATAGTACATCACCGCGCCATCGTCCTCCGTGAACTTCACAAACCGCGCATCCTCAATCCCGTTGCTCTCATTGTCACTCACCGGAAACAATATCCGCTCGCTCACCTCCAGCCCCGCCGGAAAACTCACTTCGTAATTCGAATCCGCCAGCCACTTCATGCACTCCAGCGTCCGCCGCGTCTCGTGCGTCTGCGGCACATGCTCCCGCCTCACCCGCGCCAGTCCCTGCGCCAGCTCATGCCTCGTGAATTCGGTACCTAGCACGTCCATCACGCCGTGCGTGCACGTGTTGTCAAAACCCATCTCGTGCAGCTTGATCACAAATCGCGACTTCCGGTACGCAGGATCAGGCAGCACCTCCGGCAGGCTCACATACCGCGACACCGGCGCAAACGTGATCGCCCCGTTCGCCGAAATCACTCCCTCACGAAACTCAATCGACGAAATATGCCCCTCGCCCGTCGCCCGCAGGCTCATGATGAACCGCAATTCCCCCGCCGCCAGCCCGCTCTGGTCTGGGTGCGGCACAATCGACGGATTGAACAATGCCGCCGACTCCAACGCATACTCTCCCGTGAAAATCGCCCCGATCAGCAGCTGCCGCGCCGGACTCAGCACCCGATGCGTGAATATCGCCGGCGACACTTTCCGGAAATGCTCCATCAGCTCCCGATCAATATCCAGATGCCGTCCCTCGAACGCCACATGCACTTCCGCCACCTCCCTCGTCACTTCATCCTCACTCAACGCCAGCGCCCGTCCAATGATCCTCGCCTGCTGCGTCGCACTCGACGGAATAAACGGCCGCAGAATCACCCGCCCGCTCTCCGGAGGCAGCATCACCGGATGCCGGTAAACAGGCACTCGGCTCATATTCCTTCCGCCGCCAGCGGATGCGTCGCAAAATTCATCGCCGCCAGCGCCAGATGAAACGCAAGGGTCGACTCCGCTCCCTGATTCTGATTGATCCGGTCAACATGCAGCCCATCCGCACACCCGCCACTCGCAGGATCATAAAGCGGCAATGACAGATCATTCCGGCCCAGAAACCACTCAAACGCCCGCCGCGCCTCCCGGAACCACGTCTCCTCCCCCGTCAGCCGCCACGCATCCAGACACGCCGCCACCATCGCCTGCGCCTCCACAGGCTGCTGGTCGAAATGCGCCCTCACTCCCTCCCTCACATAAAATCCGCCACTCCCCACCGGCCGGAAACACGCCGCAGGCGTCGTCTGAATCGACACCAGCCACCGCAGCGACTCCTCACCAATCCGGAACGCTTCCTCATTCCCCGCCGACCGACCGCTCAGCATCAGCGCCTGACTCAATCGCGCATTGTCATACGTCACACTCCCCTCAAACCACGGCCAGTCCGGCGATGACGCATGGTGCCAGAGCTTCACCAGCCCGCCCATCAGCTTCTCCCTCAATTCCTTCGCCGCCCGATGCTCAGGATTCGCCCCGATGAACTCATGCAGCCCCAGCAGCGTGAACGCCCACGACCGCGGAGCCGTAAACTCCTCCACCACCGTCATCCCGTGCACAAACCACTCCGTGCTCAACTGCCGCTGCCCCGGATCCCGCGCCTGCCTCGCCCCCGTCCCCAATGCCCACATCGCCCGCCCATGGCTGTCCTCACTCCCAGCCACCTCCAGCCACCGCCGCTCGAAACTCATGAAATTCCGGAACCGCCCGGTCTCCCGGTGCAGCGCCGACACCAGAAACGCTAGGCTCCTAGTCCCCAGTCCGCGTAGGCTCTGCTCCCGCGTCGAGGTCCCCAGTCCGTCCAGATAACAACACAGGATGTATGCCCTAGCATTGTCGTCCGTGCAGTACCCATGATGAAAATCCGGCACCGTGAACAACGCATGCTGCAGCATCCCCGTCCCGTCAAACATCCTCACCAGATGGTCCAGTCTCGGCGGCGGCAGATCATACGTCCGCGCCGCCGCATTCCA
>JAIXVE010000172.1 GCA_027483175.1 Verrucomicrobiaceae bacterium
AACTCGACGACCGCCCCGTCAAAGAAGTCGCCTCCCTCACCGGTTGGTCCGAATCCAATGTCAAAGTCCGCGCCTTCCGCGCCCGCGCCCGCCTCCGCACCATCCTCGAATCCATGCCCACCGGCGATTGATCCCGCCCCACACCCCATGAACGACGATCATCTCTCCCACCTCTTCGCCGCCGCGCGCCGCGCCGAATCCCGCCTCGCCTTCCCCCGCTCGGAATTCGCCTTCCCCACCCGCATCACCGCCCTCGCCGCCTCCTCACGCCCCGACCTCTCCCCGCTCCTCCGCTTCCGCTCCTGGCTCTCCGCCGCCGCCTCCTCCGCCGCCCTCCTCGGCCTCGTCACACTCATCTCCGCCTCCAGCCGCGAATCCCTCGAACACGAAGAAGCCCTCTCCATCTTCTGGGACTCCGGTGCCACCGTCTGGAACGACTCTCTCTTCACCCCGCCAACGCCATGAAATGGCTCACCGCCCTCGCCATCGCCGCCGTCTTCCTCATGGGCACCCTCGCCGGTGCCCTCATCGGCATGAAAATCGAACGCGACCGCCTCTACGCCCTCGCCTCACAACCCGCCGATCTCCTCGCCCGCTCCACCGCCAAGGCCATCACCAAGGAAGTCAATCTCGACCGCGCCCAGCAGCACAAACTCAACTCCCTCCTCGACGCCGCCAGACCTTCCCTCGAAGCCGCTGAAAACGCCCGCCGCGAATCCATCTCCGCCGTCATCACCTCCGTCGCCAAAGACCTCGACCCCATCCTCTCCACTCCCCAGCGCGAACGCAGCCGCTCGCTCTTCGAAAAGCTCCGCCGCCGCTTCCTCCCTGGCCCAGTCAGCGTCCCCGTCTCCAGCCCCCAACGCTGAACCTCCCCCTCACGTCCAGTCCAGCACCACCTTCCCTGCCTCCCCGGACGCCATCGCCGCAAATCCCTCCGCAAACTCGGTATACCCCAGCCGATGCGTGATCACCGGCGTGATATCAAGCCCCGACTGAATCATCGTCGTCATCTTGTACCACGTCTCATACATCTCCCGACCATAGATCCCCTTGATCGTCAGCATGCTGAAAATCACCTTGTCCCAGTCGATCGCAAACCGCTCCGGAAAAATCCCGAGAATCGCCACCTTCCCCCCGTGACACGCATTCTCAATGATCGTCTCCATCGCCCGCGGAGCCCCTGACATCTCCAGACTCACATCAAATCCCTCCACCATCCCGATCTCCCGCTGCACATCCGCAAGGCTCTCCACTCCCACATCCACCGTCCGCGTCGCTCCCATCCGCTTCGCCAGCTCCAGTCTCCGCGGGTTCACATCCGTCACCACCACATGCCGCGCCCCCGCATGACGCACAATCGCCGCCGCCATGCACCCGATCGGCCCCGCCCCCGTAATCAGCACGTCCTCACCTAGCACATCAAACGACAGCGCTGTGTGCGTCGCATTCCCCAGCGGATCAAAACACGAAATCACTTCCTCCGGGATCCTCCGGTCCGCCAGCCACACATTCGTCATCGGCAACGCCAGATACTCCGCAAACGCCCCCGTCGTGTTCACCCCGATCCCCCGCGTGTGCGCACACAAATGCCGCCGCCCAGCCATGCAGTTCCGGCACCGCCCGCACACCAGATGCCCCTCCCCACTAACCAGATCGCCCACCCGGAAATCATGCACATTGCTCCCCATCGCCACAATCTCCCCGCAGAACTCATGCCCCACCGTCATCGGCACGGGTATCGTCCGCTGCGCCCACGCATCCCATTTGTAAATATGCAGGTCCGTCCCGCATAACGAGGTCTTCCGGATCTTCACCAGCACGTCGTTGATCCCCATCTCCGGCTCCGGTACATCACACAGCCAAAGCCCTGGGGCCGCTTCCTTCTTCACGATTGCTTTCATGCGTGCCTCATTGGTTCCGATTTAGCGGAGAAATGCAACAGGATGCCGGAATTGATTCGCGGATGCCTCTCCCACCCCACTCAGGCAATCCCTCAGTCCTAATTAATCCTTCACCCTGCGCGATCTTTCTTGCCCCCACCATCCGTTTCCGTCAGCCTTCCCTCGCCTGCGGCTCCCTCCCCCCAATCCCGAGGAACAACCCCCGCACGTACACACTGCCATGGACTCCACTCTCAATGACCATCCCGTGATCCTCTCACTCACCAGTCAGCTCGAGCAACTCCGTCGGCGCATCGAGTCGCTCGAAGGCCTCATCCGCGAAGACCACGAAAAACTCACCAAACTCGAACACGAGGTCGAACACGATCACGAAATCATCGACCGCCTCGAACACCCAGGCTCCTCAAGCTACTACACAGGCCGCAAAACCGTCACCGTAGGCCTCTGATCCACCCCGCACACCTCATCGGTGCTGTCTCAGAATCTCGAGAAACGGCTCGAGATAACGCTTCGCCTTGCCCTCCCCAATCCCCCTCACCCGCAATCCCTCCGCCATCGTCTGCGGCCTCAACCGCGTCAGAAACTCCAGCGTCTGATTGTTGAAAATCACATACGCCGGCACCCCCTCGCGCGCCGCCATCGCCGTCCGGCACTCCCGCAGCTTCCGGTACAACCCTTCGTCAAATCCCACCTCCGCCAGCCGCACATCCCCACCACCACCCCCGCCCGCACTCTCCCGCTGCGGCGACACCACGCTCGACGGCCAGTTCAATCGCAGCGATCCCCCACTCTTCATCATCTGCACCCCAGCCTCCGTCAGCGTCACCATCGGATACTCCCCGCCAGACGTCTTCAAATACCCAGCCGACTCCAGCTCCCGGAACAACGCCAGCACAAACGCCTGTCCCCACTCCCGCAACGCTCCATACGTCGACAACTCATCAAGCCTCGCCCCTAGCACTTCCCGCGACCTGCTCCCCGTCAGCATCCCCGCTATCCGCGCCCGCCCGAACCTCCCCTCCCAGCCACCCGCCCCACGCACGCTGCAACGCGCCACCCCGCTCAGCAGCTTCCTCACCACCGTCAGTTCCTCCGCCGTCGCCTCCCGCGCCCCTAACCGGTCACTCCCCGCGCGGCACACATCGCAGTTCCCGCAGTCCGCCGCCCCGCTCTCCCCGAAATACTCAAGAATCATCCGCTGCCGGCACACCCGCGCATCCGCCCACGCAATCATCCGCCTCAGCTTGTCCCGGTCCCGCCGATCCTTCTCCTCCAGCGCCACCCGGTCCAGCTCCAGTTCCCCAGCCTTCACCCCCGGCCGCTTCAGCCGCGTCCCCCGGATCCGCTGCCCGGGCACGTCAAACCGCTCAATCATCCCGTGCCTTACCAGCACCGAAATCGCACTCCCCACCGCCATCCCATTCCCGCTCTCTAACCACTCCGACAGCTGCTCGATGCTCGCCACCACCTCATGCCGCCCGTCCGCACGGTTCAATAACAGCTGATACAGGTCCCGGATCATCGCCGCCCCCGGATTGTTCCCATCAATGAAAAACTCCTGCGTCCTCGTGTCCGCATAGTTATACAGCAGTTCACACCACCCGGGCTCCCCATCCCGACCAGCCCGCCCAGCCTCCTGATAGTACGCCTCCAGACTCCCCGGAATCTCAAAGTGCACCACAAACCGCACGTCCGATCGGTCAATCCCCATCCCGAACGCATTCGTCGCCACCGCCACCGCCGCCCGCCGCGAAATGAACTCATCCTGCAATCTCGCCCGCTCGTCCTCCTTCAACCCGCCGTGATACGCAATCACCTCCACACCCCACTCCTCCATCGCCTCCGCCACCTCCTCCACCTTCCCCCGCGTCGCACAATACACCACCCCAGTCCCGTACTGCTCCACCACACTCCGCAACCGGTCGTACTTGTCCCTCACCCGCGCACACGCCGTCACATTCAGACTCAGATTCGGCCGCGCAAACCCGCTGATGCACTCCTCGTGATCCGTAAACCCAAGCTGCTTCACGATGTCCGCTCTCACCTCCGGCGTCGCCGTCGCCGTCAGCGCCACCACCTGCGGCCGCCCCAGCATCTCCAATGCCTCCCCTAACCGCTGATAGTCCGGCCGGAAATCATGCCCCCACTGCGAAATACAGTGCGCCTCATCCACCGCAAACAACGCAATGTCCGCACTCTTCAGCGCCTCCACAAACGCCCTCTGCCGGAACCGCTCCGGCGCAATGTACACCAGCTTCCACTCCCCCCTCCGCATCGCCGCAATCCGCGCCCGCTGCTCCTCCAGATCAATCGTGCTGTTGATCACCGTCGCCGCCACCCCCCGCCTCACCAGCGCATCCACCTGATCCTTCATCAGCGCTATCAATGGACTCACCACCACCGTCACCCCGTCCATCAGCAGCGCCGGCAATTGATAACACAACGACTTCCCCCCGCCCGTCGGCATCACCGCCAGCGCATCCCGCCCACCCAGCAGTGCCGACACAATCCGGCTCTGCCCGTCCAGAAACCGCCGGTGCCCGAACACCCGCTCCAGCACCTCTAGCGGATCATGCAGCGGATTCTCGTCACTCACAGGCCTTGAAGTCACCGCGCCACCCCTAACTCACTCCGCGCCCGATGCCGCGGTACGTGAACCCAAGCTCCGCCATCCGCACAGGATCCAGCAGATTCCTCCCGTCAAACATCAGCGGCGACCTCATCCGCGCCTTCACCGCCGCAAAATCCACCTCCGCAAACTCAGGCCACTCCGTCGCAATCACAACCGCCTCAGCCTCATCCACCGCCTCCAGCGGGCTGTTCGCAAAAATCAGCCGCTCCGCCACCTCCAGATGCCGCGCATTCCCCATCGCCTTCGGATCATACACCGTCACATGCGCCCCCTCCTTCACCAGCGCCTCCACCAGCTCGATCGCCACCGACGACCGGATGTCATCCGTGTTGTTCTTGAACGCCAGCCCCCACACCGCAATCCGCTTGTCCTCCAGCACCCACAGCGCATCCCGAATGTGCTTCAGAAACCGCTGCAGCATCTGCCGGTTCACCGCCTGCACTTCCTTCAGCAGATGAAACGGCACCCCCAGCTGCTCGCTGATCGCTATGAACGCCGCAATGTCCTTCGGAAAACAGGACCCTCCGTACCCGATCCCCGCATTCAGAAAATTACGCCCGATCCGACGGTCCATCCCAATCCCCGCCGCCACCATCTCCACATCCGCCCCGCTGATCTCGCAGATCTGACTCACCGCATTGATATACGAAATCTTCAGCGCCAGAAAACTGTTCGCCGCATGCTTGATCAGCTCCGCACTGTTGATGTCCGTCACCAGCACCGGCGCATCAAACGGCGCATACACCCCGCGCATCAGCGCAATCGCCTTCTCACTGTTCGCCCCTATCACAATCCGGTCCGGCTTCATCAGATCATCCACCGCACACCCCTCCCTCAGAAACTCAGGATTGCTCACCACATCAAACGGCACGTCAGGCGCATACCTCCGAATCGTATCCGCCACCTTCTCCCCCGTCTTCACAGGCACCGTGCTCTTGTCCACAATCACTTTGTACGACGTCACCACCTGCGCAATCTCCCGCGCCACTTTCTCAATGAACCGCAGATCCACACTCCCATCCGGCTGCGGCGGCGTCGGCACCGCAATAAATACCACCTCGCCGAAATCTACGCCCTCCGCAGTGCTCGTCGTGAACCGCAACCGCCCAGCCTCCGTGTTCCGCTTCACCAGTTCCTCCAGCCCAGGCTCGTAAATCGGAATCTCACCCCTCAGCAACCGGTCGATCTTCTGCTGGTTGTTGTCCACACAGAGCACTTCATGCCCGACTTCCGCAAAACATGCGCCGGTGGTCAATCCTACATACCCGGATCCAATAATCGTGAGCTTCATAATTGATGACGGCCTGCTGCCTTGCCTCATAAGACACACGCCGCCTCCCCTCTTCCCGCACCCTCCCCAGAGCGTCAACCGCTTTCCCCTTCAGTAGCCCTTAAGCCCCCCTTCACCAGGCACTCGGCCCCTTCCCGAACACCCGCCGCAGCACGGTCTTCCCAGCATGCCACCCGCACATCCCATGCACCCCAGGACCAGGCGGCGTCGAACTCGAACACAGAAACACATCCGCCGCAGGCGTCGTCCACGGATTCCACCGCGCCACCGGCCGCGTGTACAATTGCCACGCATCCATCACCCCGCCCACAATATCCCCTCCCGCATTGTTCGCATTGTACCGCTCGTAATCCCCAGGCCCCATCGCATGCGTCGCCAGCACCGTGTCCCGGAATCCCGGCGCAAACCGCTCCATCTGCCCCAGCACCGCCTCCGCATGGTCCTCCACACTCCCGCTCGGCACATGACAATACGCCCACGCCGTATGCTTCCCCTCAGGCGCCCGACTCCCATCACAAACACTCTGCTGCGCCACCAGCACAAACGGCTTCCCATCCACTCCCTCCCCCCAGCACCGCCGCTCACTCGCCGCAATCTCCTCAAACCCTCCACCCACATGCACCGTCCCCGCACGCCGACACTCCGCATTCGCCCACGGAATCGGCCCGCTCAACGCCATGTCCAGCTTGAACACTCCCGGCCCGTACCGAAACCGCTTCAATCGCTCCACGTACCCACCCGGCAAACGCCCACCGCAAATCGACGCCATCTGCCCAGGCCCCGTATCAAACAAATACGCCGACGCCGCCGGCAACTCCCCCAGGGTCTCCACCCGCCACCCGCACACCACTTCGCCTCCCAGCTTCTCCAATCGCCGCACCATCGCCCCAGCAATCGCCCCGCTCCCCCCTCGCGCCACCGGCCACCCCGTCGTCTGCCCAGCCAACCCTAACGCCACCCCAACCGCCGCCGTCAGCGGCTTCTCCAATGGCAGCACCGAATGCGCCGCATTCCCCCCAAACAACGCCCGCGCTCCCTCCGTCCGAAACACCGACCCCACCAGCCCAGCCGCACTCCGCACCGCATTCCTCCCAAACCGCATCATCCCAATCGGATGCCTCGGCATCACCGGCAGCGGCCCCAGCAGGTCATCCCACATCCCCGGCAGCGAGTCCCTCAACCGCCCGAACACCCCCAGCCACGCCTTCCCATCCTCCCCCAATCCCGCCGCCGTCTCCTCCACCCCACGATGCATCACCGCCGCACGCCCCCCATCCAGCGGATGCGCCAGCACCACCTCCGGATGCACCCACTCCAATCCTTCCTCCTCCAGCCTCATCCCCCTGAAAAATGGCGACACCAGCGCCATCGGATGCACCGCACTGCACACATCATGCAGATACCCAGGCAAGGTCAACTCCGCCGTCCTCGTCCCCCCTCCCGGAACCCCATACGCCTCCACCACCAGTACCCCCAACCCCTCCCGCGCCAGCGTCAACGCCGCCGCCAGCCCGTTCGGCCCACTGCCAATAATCACCGCATCATACCGCGTCTGTCGGGGAACATCTCTCGCCATACCCTCCCCCATACCCCACTCTCCCCTCAGCGCAATCCCACCCATTCACCCACTCCCCCCAAAAAAACCGCCCGGCCGCAGTCTCTTCAACCACGGCCGGGCGCTCGATCTTCACTCTCCAAACCTCACATCGCCTTCTTCACATTCGAAGACGCCACAAAACGCACGGTCTTGCTCGCCTTGATGTTCATGCTCGCCCCAGTCTTCGGATTCCGACCCTTCCGCGCCTTCCGCGCCACCAGCTTGAAGGTTCCAAACCCGATCAACTGCACCGCCTTGTCTTTCTTCACGCCCTTCACGATCGACTCAAGGACCGCCGCCACAGCCTCCGCCGCGGCCTTCTTGCTGGTTTCTTTGCCGAGTGACTTCTGCACGGCTTCGATAAGTTCTGCTTTGTTCATGAACGTTGGTTGGTTTTGAGGATTGACGGCTACCGCGGACGAGGAAAAAGAACCCGGGCGCACGTCCCTCTCTTATGGATTCAGTGAAATCCTGTCAATCCGTTGCTCTTGAAAAATTGTTATTAAAATCACCGGCGCCGGACGTCAATTTTTTACAAACTTCCATGAACCCCCCAGCCCATCTCCTCCGCTCCCCCTCCGTCCACCCCTCCGCCTTCATCGCCAAAGGCGCCGTCGTCCTCGGCGACGTCTCCATCGCAGAAAATGCCAGCATCTGGTACAACGCCGTCCTCCGCGGCGACATCAACGCCATCACCATCGGCCGCGGCTCCAATGTCCAGGACGGCTCCGTCCTCCACCTCTCCGCAGACCACGGCTGCCACATCGGCAACTACGTCACCGTCGGCCACATGGCCATGCTCCACGCCTGCTCCATCGGCGACGAATGCCTCATCGGCATGGGAGCCATCATCCTCGACGGCGCTCAAATCGGCGCTCGCTCCATCATCGGAGCAGGCGCTGTCGTCACTCAGAACAAAATCATCCCTCCAGGCTCCATGGTCATGGGCACCCCTGCCAAGGTCGTCCGCGATCTCTCACCCGACGAACAAGCCAATCTCCGCTCGTGGGCCGATCGCTACATCCGCCTCATCCCCCACTACCACCACCTCGGCCTCGCCGACCCAGCCTTCTCCTCCCAAACCGACGGGCTCCACTCATGACTCCAGACGCCCAACTCTCCATCTCCACGCTCCCCGTCTCCCTCCCCGACGGCTGGAACGACGGCACCACCGGCGCTGAACTCATCTTCCTCGGCCGGGTCCGCCACTCCGAAAACAACCAGCCCATCTCCGGCATCTCCTACTCCTGCTACGACGCCATGGCCCTCCCGGAACTCCATCGCATCCACCTCGCCGTCACTTCCTCCCTCGGCCCACACCACGTCGTCATCCACCACCGCACCGGCTTCGTCCCTAACGGCGAACCTTCCCTCCTCATCGCCTGCGCCTCCCGCCACAGCCCAGGCGCATTCTCCCTCGTCTCCGAATACCTCCGCCTCATCAAATCCTCCCTCCCCATCTGGAAATCCCCGGTCTTCACTAACGCCTGACACCCACGCCCCAACCATGCATCCTTCCGCCCTCGACACGCTCCAGCGCTACTACGCCGCCTTCAACGCCGGCGATCGCGAATCCATGCTCGCCCTCCTCACCGATGACGTCATCCACGACATCAATCAGGGCCACTCCGAATCCGGCCGCGACGCCTTCCGCACGTTCATGACGCGCATGGACCAATGCTACTCAGAACAACTCCACGACCTCGTTCTCATGACCGACACTTCCGGCACCCGCGCCGCCGCCGAATTCACCGTCCACGGCACCTACCTCGCCGCCGACACCGGTCTCCCCCCGGCCCGCGGCCAATCCTATCAACTCCCCGCCGGCGCGTTCTTCCAGCTCCGCAACGGGCTCATCTCCCGCGTCACCATGTACTACAATCTCAACGACTGGCTCGCTCAGGTCGCCCCCTGATCACCCTGTCTCCTCCTGTGCCCATCCTCCCCTCCCCCCCAACTCTCGCCGCTCTCGCCGCTCTCGCAGCCTCTCTCCTCTCCACCACCACCACTCACGCCGCCGACTCCCCGGCATGGCAATCCCTCCCGCCCATCCCTAACCCTCTCGGCGTCGCCGCCCCCTTCGCCGGCGTCTCCAACGGCACGCTCATCGTCGCCGGCGGCGCTAACTTCCCAGACGCCCCGCCATGGCTAGGCGGTCAGAAGGTCTGGCACTCCACCATCTGGTCCCTCGCCTCCCTCACCGCCACATGGCAACCCGCAGGCAACCTCCCCGCCCCGCTCGCCTACGGCGTTAGTCTCTCCATCAACGGCATCTTCCTGGCCATCGGCGGCAGCGATTCCTCACGCCACCACGCCTCCGTCCTCGCCTTCTCATGGCGCGACGGAAAACTCGTCCGCTCCGACGTCAACCCTGGCCCGCTCCCCATCCCGCTCGCCCTCGCCGCAGGTGCCGTCGACCCCGACCAGAATGCCTTCGTCGCCTGCGGCTCGGAATCCCCAGGCGAACAATCCGCCTCCAACCGCGTCTTCTCCGCTCGCTTCCACGGCGAATCCCCCCACTGGCGCGAACTCCCCCCGCTCCCCGCCGCCCCGCGCATCCTCCCCATCGCCGCCGCCGATCAAGACGCCTTCTACCTCTTCGGCGGTGCCGCCCTCGAAACAAAAAACGGCAAAATTTCCCGACGCTACCTCCGCGACGCATGGCGCTACTCGCCTTCCTCCGGCTGGCAGCAACTCGCCGACCTCCCTTTCCCCTCGGCCGCCGCTCCCTCACCCGCCCCGCTCCAGCACGGCATCATCCACATCCTCGGCGGCGACGACGGCACCCTCGCAGGCTTCTCCCCTCCTGACAAACACCCGGGCTTCCCCGGCCGTCTCCTCCAGTACCACATCGCCACCAACACATGGTCCGTCTCCGGCACCATGCCCTCCCCGCGCGTCACCGCCCCCTGCACCCCATTCGCCTCCGGCTTCGCCATCCCCAGCGGCGAATCCCGCCCCGGCGTCCGCTCCCCCAGGGTCGATCTCTTCTCCCCAGCCCCCCCACCATGACCACGCCACGCCCGCAGGCGCTCCCAGCCCTCGCATGGCTCACCGTCATGCTCCTCGCCCCCGTCGCCCTCCTCAATTACCTCGACCGCCAGATGCTCGCCGCCATGAAGTCGTCCGTCATGAACGACCTCCCAGACATCGGCTCCGACGCCAACTGGGGCCGCATGCTCGGCCAGTTCAAATGGGTCTACGCCTTCCTCAGCCCAGTCGGCGGCTGGATCGCCGACCGCTTCGGCCGCCGCTTCACCATCTGCGCCAGTCTCTTCTCATGGTCCGCCGTCACATGGTGGACCGGCCACGTCCAGTCCTATCAGGAACTCCTCGCCGCCCGCTCCCTCATGGGCATCAGCGAAGCCTTCTACATCCCCGCTGCCCTCGCCCTCATCGCCGACTACCACTCCGGCCCCACCCGCTCCCGCGCCATCAGTCTCCACCAACTCGGCATCTACTCCGGCGTCATCATCGGCGGCTTCGCCGGCTACGCCGCCGACCACCCAGCCATCGGCTGGCGCTCCACCTTCACATGGTGCGGCATCACCGGGATGTCCCTCGCCCTCCCGCTCGTCCTCCTCCTCCGCGATGTCCCCCGCGCCGCCCCTGACTCCTCAAAACCTCGCTCCAGCGCCCTCCCCGCCCTCCTCTCCAACCCCTCATTCATCCTCCTCGTCTTCTACTTCACCCTCCCAGCCCTCGCCGGATGGGTCGTCCGCGACTGGATGCCCGCCATCCTCAAAACCGAATTCGGCATCGGTCAGGGCAAAGCCGGGGTCTCCGCCACGCTCTACTGGCAACTCGCCGCCATCGTCGGTGCCCTCACCGGCGGCTGGCTCGCCGACCGCCGCATGCGCCAATCCCCGCGCGGCCGCATCCACGTCAGCGCCCTCGGCATGATCCTCATCATCCCAGCCCTCTTCGGCGTCGGCTTCTCCCCGCAATCCGGCCACCTCTGGGTCGCCATCGCCTTCCTCATCCTCTTCGGCCTCGGCTGGGGCTTCTTCGACGCCAATAACATGCCCATCCTCTGCCAGATCGCCCTCCCGGAACACCGCGCCACCGGCTACGGCATCATGAACCTCGTCAGCATCAGCGCCGGCGGTCTCGCCGACTGGGGCTTCGGCAGAATGCGCGACCTCCACCTCTCGCTCTCCGCCATCTTCTCGGTCTTCGCCGCCGCCGCTCTCCTCTCCGTCTTCCTCGTCCTCCTCATCAAACCCTCCCAGCCCGACCACGACTGATCTCCCCCCCAACTATCATCTCCCCCCAACCCCCATGTCCCCCCACGCCCCCCTCCACGGTCTCGTCTGCGCCACCCACACGCCCTTCCACGACGACGGCTCGCTCAACCTCGACCCCGTCGAATCCCAGGCCGCCCACCTCCTCAAAAACGGGGTCACCACCGCCTTCATCGGCGGCAGTACCGGCGAAAGCGCCTCGCTCGCCCTAACCGAACGTCTCGCCCTCGCCGATCGCTGGTTCGCCGTCACCAGAGGCACCCCGCTCCGCATCGTCGTCCACGTCGGCGCCAATTGTCTCCAGGACGCCCGCGCCCTCGCCGCCCAGGCCGAAAAACTCGGTGCCTCCGCCATCTCCGCTCTCGCCCCTTCCTACTTCAAACCCCGCTCCACCGCCGTCCTCATCGACACCTGCGCCACCATCGCCTCCGCCGCACCCAATACCCCGTTCTACTACTACGACATCCCCGCCCTCACCGGCATCAATCTCTCCCCGGAAGAATTCCTAGCCGAAGCCCCCGCCCGCATACCCAACCTCGCCGGCATCAAATACACCAATGCCGACCTCATGACCTATCAATACTGTCTCCGGTCGGGGTTCGACGTCCCCTACGGTGTCGACGAACACTTCCTCGGTGCCCTCGCCATGGGCGCAAAAGGAGCCGTCGGCAGCGGCTTCAACTTCGCCGCTCCCATCTACCTCCGTCTCATCGACGCCTTCGCCCGCGGCGACCTAGACGCCGCTCGCACCGAACAATTCCGCGGGGTCCAGATCATCCGTCTCCTCGCCTCCCACGGCTACATGGCCGCCGCCAAAGCCACCATGTCCTTCCTCGGCGTCCCCGTCGGCCCCCCGCGGCTCCCCAATCCCTCACTCTCCCCGGAAGCCTCCGCCTCCCTCCGCACCAGTCTCGATTCCCTCGGCTTCTTCGACTGGATCCGCTGACCCCGCACCCCCTCCTCGGATGCGGTGAACATTCCCACGCATCCTCCCGTTACCTCTCCCCCGGGATCAGCCGCACCCACCGGCCCCGGTCCATCGTCCCATGCCATGAATCCCGCTCCCATCCTCCTCCTCCTCGCCGCCTCCACCGCCCTCGCCGCCGACCCCCAGTTCTCCGAGGTCTTCACCTCCGGCACCGAAGGCTTCGCCTCCATCCGCATCCCCTCCGTCCTCACCACCCGCTCCGGCACCATCCTCGCCGTCGCCGAAGGCCGCCGCCGCCCGAACGACCAGGCCGAAAACGACATCGTCGCCAAACGCAGCACCGACGGCGGCCTCACATGGTCCCCGCTCCGCATCCTCCACGACGACGGCCCCCATTCCCTCAATAACCCAACCCTCGTCCAGGAATCCCAATCCGGCCGCATCTTCCTCTGGTACCAGCGCATCCCCTCACATCTCCGCGAGCACGATAACCGCATCGCCCAGGGCCTCGAAGGCCCGGACGTCTACCGCAACTTCCTCCTCACCTCCGACGACGACGGCACCACATGGTCCCAACCCTCCGACGTCACCGCCACCACCAAACGCCCCACCCGCGCCACCACCATCGCCAGCGGCCCAGGCATCGGCATCCAGCTCTCCCGCGGCCCCCACAAGGGTCGTCTCCTCATCCCCTTCAACGAGGGCCCCTTCGGCATCTGGCAGAACTACGCCGTCTTCAGCGACGACGCCGGAAAATCATGGTCCTTCGGCGCCGACGTCCCCAACGCCCTCCTCCCTAACGGCAAAAGCTGGATCAATGAGGTCCAGTTCGCCGAACTCTCCGACGGCTCGGTCTTCCTCGACTCCCGCCAGTTCGGCGGTGCCAGACTCCGCAAATCCTCCATCAGCCGCGACGGCGGCGCCACATGGTCCCCCGTCTCCGAAATCCCCGGCCTCACCGACCCTAGCTGCATGGCCGGCATCCTCCGCTTCTCCTTCGACGACGCCGCAGGCAAAGGCCGTCTCCTCCACACCGGCCCAGACAGCACCAAACGCGATCACGGCACGGTCTGGATGAGCACCGACGACGGCGTCTCATGGCCCGTGAAACGCGAACTCTGGCCCGGCCCCTTCGCCTACAGTGTCCCCACCAAGCTCCCGGACGGCAACGTCGGCGTCCTCTTCGAAGCCGATAGCTACCGCTCCATCAAATTCGCCCGCTTCCCCATCTCATGGCTCACGGACAAACCATGAAGGCCCTCGGCGCCTTCTACCGCCGCACTCTCCTCGACGACGTCGTCCCATTCTGGCTCCAGCATGGTCTCGACAGGCAGCACGGGGGCTTCCTAACGTGTCTCGACCGCGACGGTTCGCTCCTCGACTCCGACAAAAGTGTCTGGTTCCAGGGCCGCGCCGGATGGCTCTTCTCCTCCCTCTTCAACTCTTTCGCCAGACGCCCGGAATTCCTCGAAGCCGCCCGCTCCTGCACTAGCTTCTCCCGCGCCCACTGCCACAGCCCCTCAGGCAAAATGTGGTTCACCGTCACCCGCGAAGGCGCTCCCCTCCGCATGCGCCGCTACGTCTTCAGCGAAGCCTTCGGCGCCATCAGCTACGCCGCCTTCAGCAAGGCCTCCGGCGACCCCTCCTTCGGCAACGCCGCCCTAGCCGCATGGGACACCTACCTCCGCTTCTCCTTCGAACCCGGCGTCATGCCGCCCAAATCAGAACCCACCCGTCCCTCCGTCTCCCTCGCCCCCCTCATGATCGGCATCGCCACCGCTCACGAACTCCGCGATTCCCTCGGCGACCCCCTCTCCCGCGGCGCTTCCTGCACCGATTGGATCTCCCGCTTCATCGCCGACATCGAACGGCTCTTCGTCAAACCCGACCACGAGGCCCTCATGGAATCCGTCGCCCCCGACGGCTCCATCCTCGACCACCTCGACGGCCGCACGCTCAACCCAGGCCACGCCATCGAATGCGCATGGTTCATCATGCGCGAAGGCCAGCACCGCCACGACCCAGCCCTCATCTCCCTCGGCGCAAAAATCCTCGACTGGATGTGGACCCGCGGCTGGGATCGCGAACACGGCGGTCTCCTCTACTTCACAGACCTCCATAACAAACCAGTCCAGGAATACTGGCACGACATGAAATTCTGGTGGCCCCACTGCGAAGCCATCATCGCCACGCTCCTCGCATGGAAACTCACCGGCGAACCCAAATACGCAGAATGGCACCGCATGGTCCACGACTGGAGCTTCGCACACTTCCCTGACAAATCCCACGGCGAATGGTTCGGCTACCTCCACCGCGACGGCTCAGTCTCCCAGCACGCCAAAGGCAATCTCTTCAAAGGCCCCTTCCATCTCCCCCGCATGCTCGCCATCTGCGCCTCCCTCCTCGACGAACC
This sequence comes from Verrucomicrobiaceae bacterium, assembly GCA_027483175.1. GTDB lineage: Bacteria > Verrucomicrobiota > Verrucomicrobiia > Verrucomicrobiales > V1-33 > V1-33. The sequence continues at coordinate 15,010 of JAIXVE010000172.1, forward strand.
AGACCTCCCCTGACCCGCCCCCTCTCACTTCGAAAAGATAAAGAACTTCCGGCACGCAAAGTTGATCAGCACGTTCGGCACCAGAAACCCCGCAAACGCCGCCCACGTCGGCCACCCCAATCCCCGGATCATCCAGTCCTGCACCAGGCTCCCGCCGATCACCCCGGGCGCATTCACCAGCGTGAAGAGCAGAAACTCCTTCACCCGGTCATGCCGCCCCGCCGTGAACACCCACTTCGTGTTCAGCCAGTACACCAGCGCATTCGAAAACAGAAACGCCACCGCATTGTTCCCCAGCGCGTGATTCGCCCGCACCGCATCATCCGCCACGTTCGTCTTCAAGGCCGGATTCACCGTCGCCGACAGCACGAAAAACACCGTCATGTGCAGCGACAGCGAAATCACCCCGCACAATCCATACTTCAGAAACTGAATCGCAGGATGCACCTCCCGGCTGCTGAACGCCGCCACAATGGTCCTCAGATCGTTCTCGCGCAGAAATCGGATCAGTTCTTTCATATCGTTCCTTCAACCTTCTGCTAGCAAACCTCACGCCCACGCCCCGTACTTCTCCAGCCACACCTGCCGCGCCATCACAATATCCTCCTTCTTCCGCCGCGGCCCCAGCTCCCACACAATCGGCAGGTCCTTCCTCACCAGCGGCAGCAAACGGTCATACTCCACCGTCCCCTGAAACGGCACCCGGTGATCCTGGTCCGGCCAGATCACGTCGTGAAAATGACACCCCAGCAGCCGCGGCGCTACCTGCTGCAGCCACTCCTCATGGTCCAGCAACCCCAGATTCGCCTTCAGCTGCACGTGCCCGAAATCATGCCAGTAACCCACCCACGGCGAATCAAACTCCGCCAGCAGTCCCACCATCTCCCGCTCCGTCGGCACCTGCTCGTAATGACTCCGGCTCTCCACCGCCACCGGCACCCCTGCCTTCTCCGCCGCCACCACAATCTCCTTCAGCGCCTCCTTCGCTCGCTTCAGACAGATGCCTCCTAACGCCTCTCGCTTCTTCACCATCGCCAGCTTCTCCTTCACAAACTCCCGGCTGTTCAGCTTCCCCGCCGCCGCCAGCTCCTGCAGCTTCTTCATCGGCTTCCCCATCGCCACCGACCCCATGTGCAGCACCACATACTTCGCCTTGAACTCCGCCGCAAACTCCAGCGTCCTCAGCGTCAGCTTCAACGCCCGCGCCCGCTCCAGCGGCCGGTGACTCGTGAACTCATACGCGTCCGGCGCATCAATCAGCAGTTCCACCGGCGACGGACAGAAATTATGCAGCCCGCACACTTTCATCCGCCCCTCCTTGAACGCCTTCTGCAACCCAGGCAGCAGCGACACCTTCAGCCCGTGGCTGATCTCGATCGTGTCAAACCCCATCCCCGTAATCTCATCCACCATCGCCTCCCCTTCGGAATGTCGATGGCTGTTCCAGCAGGTCGAAAAGGCCAGCATCGCTCAGTTTCCGTCAGGGTTCCCGCCAGCCATCGCCGCCAGCATCTCCGCCACCGCCGCACGCAACCCGATGAACACCGCACGGCTCACAATGTGATGCCCGATGTTCAACTCCGCCAGCCCCGGAATCCTCAGCAGCGGCCCCAGATTCCCAGTCGTGATCCCATGCCCCGCATTGATCTGCAATCCCAACCCCAATCCCTGCGTCCCCGCCGCCAGCAGCCGCCCTAACTCCTCCTCCCGCGCCTCACCAGCCAGATTCGCATACGCTCCCGTATGCAGCTCGATCATCTCCGCACCCACCGCCGCCGCCGCCGCCACCTGCTCCCGCTCCGGGTCAATGAACAGGCTCACCTTAATCCCGCACCCCCGCAGCCGCTTCACCGTCGCCCCGATGCTCTCAAACATCCCCGCCACATCCAACCCACCCTCGGTCGTCACTTCCTCCCGCTTCTCAGGCACCAGACACACATAGTCAGGCAGGGTCCGACACGCAATCTCCACAATCTCCGGCGCATTCCCCATCTCCAGATTCAACGGAATCCGCAACTCCCGCCTCAGCAGCGCCACATCCCGATCCTGTATGTGCCGCCGGTCTTCCCTCAAATGCACCGTGATCGAATGCGCGCCCGCCATCTCACACTCCCGCGCCGCCGCCAGCACACTCGGTTCCTCCTGCACCACCCCCGGCGTCCGCGCATACCGCGCCTGCCGCAGCGTCACCACGTGATCAATATTGACTCCAAGCTTCAGCATCATCTTCCCCGAACAAGCCGCAGCACTCCCGGCGCAACAATCGGTTTTTTCCCAGCTCACATCACCATCCCGCCATCCACCACCAGCACCTGCCCAGTCACATACCGAGCCTCCGCACTCGCCAGATACAACGCCGCCGCCGCAATGTCCCCCACCTCCCCAAACGTCCCCAGCGGAATCTTCCCAAGAATCCCGTTCCGGATCTCCTCCGACAACGCCCCAGTCATGTCCGTGCTGATAAACCCAGGCGCGATCGCATTCGCCGTCACCCCGCGACCCGCAAACTCCCGCGCCAGACTCTTCGTAAACCCGATCAACCCTGCCTTGCTCGCCGCATAATTCGCCTGCCCGGCATTCCCCATCAGCCCGATCACACTCGCCACATTGATGATCCGCGCCCCCTTCACCTTCAGCATCACCCGCTGAAACGCCTTCACCATGTGAAACGCGCCCTTCAGATTCGTGTCAATCACCGCATCCCAATCCTCACTGCTCATCCGCAGCAGCAACCCATCACGCGTCAGCCCCGCATTGTTCACCAGAATATCCACCGTCCCGAAATCCTCCAGCACCCGCTTCCCCATCGCCATCACCGCCTCCCCATCCGCCACATCCACCGCATACGGCTTCGCCGCCCCAGGAATCAACGCGTTGATCTCATCCGCCGCCCGCGCCGCATTCGCCTCCGTCCGACTCACCACCGCCACCCGCGCCCCAGCCTCCGCATACGTCCGCGCAATCGCCTGACCAATCCCCCGGCCAGCCCCGGTAACCACCGCAACTTTGTCTGTAAGCTTGAACATGCCGCCCATCTCTCACGCCCACCCCGCCCGCGCAACACACAAAAACACCCCCCTCCCTCCGCCAAACCACCCCGCCAGAACACCACCCCCGCCCGTTCCCACAAGTCACCCCCCACCGAATCCCCCCTTCGACCAAGACTGGGACCGAGAGGCTCCGCACTCGCGCCACCCCACAAGCCCTCTCCGACCAAGACTGGGACCGCGAGGCTCCGTACTCGCGCCCCCACACAAGCCCTCTCTCACCAAGCCATTCACACTTCTCACTTCACACTTCACACTTCTCACTTCCCTCCCCCCCTCCGCCCCTCGTCGTCCACACCGCGCTCCATTCCTACGCGCCAACGGCGCAACCCCATACCAGCCTAGGGCATCGCCCCAGATAACCCATAACATAAAAAAACCAAGCCCTGAAAGGGCGCACCATGCCACCCATTCCCCAGCATCCCCCTCTCCCAACACGCCATTCCCACTTCTCACTTCTCACTTCCCTCCCCTTCCCCCGCCTCCCCATCCCGCAGGGATGACGGCTCGTAGCCGGCGGTTGCGCGAGTCCACGAGCGACACCGCCGGAGACCACGAACACCGCCACGGCGGCGCGCAGACCTCGGCGGCGGCCAGCGGATAAGATTTCGGAACCCGCTCAATCATCAAAGCTTTTTGCCTCGTCGCATTGCTGCAACAACAGCAGAACAGCACAGCCCGACTACCAGACTCATAATTTGAGGAGGATAAAAATCGCCCCACACCATGTGATTCACCGCCAAAAGCAGAATGATCACTCCAATCCACCCCGTGACTTTGATGAATACGCGCTTGGTATTGTCGTTAACTTTCATAACAATCATTCTTAACTCACCAATTGTTCACATTCCTCGATGGATGCCGACCCGCAGCCAGTAGTTAAACTCGGCTCGATCGACACCACCGGAATGCCGCGCCCCCAGTGCACTCCGCACTTGCTGCGCGTCCCGGCCAACTCACTCACAGGGACCCAGTTCATTCCGGAGCCGCCATCGTTGAATCGCTTGGCTTCCACATCAATCTCGCCATCAGCTTTAGATCAAGGTACATCCAATGAATGAAAAGTACCGAGAAAAACAAAAATGTGAACCGTGAATTTGAATAGCCATAATAAATCCCCGCAGATACCAGAAGCAGAATCGCGAATAGCCACCGACTGATTTTCGATGGCCTGAAAAAGTCGACCCCGATTCGCAGCAGAAAGGCGAGTCCGGAATCAAAGAAAGCCAGAATCCACGGGATCACGACGACTGATATCAAAAGCACCTTTCTGTTTCGCTCACTCATTATTTCCGATTCACATTTCTGCATTGATAGATGGAAGACCAAGGCGATCCGCCCACGGACAACTCACGGGAAGTCCAAGCAACTGGTTCTCGTCCGGCGGATTCACTCCCCACCCCACGCCCCCTAATCCCCCGGCACGCACCCCTTCGCTCCGGCCATTCACGCTGCTCCCCACGTCCGAACGCCCCACCCCCGACCACTTCCGGCCGTGGAACCCGACATCGTTATTGAGCTTCGCGATCATGACAAACTTCCCAACCTTCCGATCCTATCATCACTCACCCACAGTGTCAATCCCGCCAGTCACCCCCCATTCCCCTGCCACTCACTGCGCTCCCCCCCAACCTCCCCAATCCTCGACTGGCACGCGATTCGGGCTCGCCTCTCCCCCACTTCGCATGGCAGTCTTCCAATCCCACGTTCCCCTCCACCGCATGACCCCGAGGACCGCCTGTCTCCTGTTGCTCCTTTGCATCCAGCCAAGCCGCGCCGCCGCACCCGAACCCAACCCCGCCCCATGGGCCGAACCCGGCTTCCCGTTCCTGACCTCCGCCGTCGATTTCTCCACGCTCATCCCCGGCGGCCCCGTCACCGTCCGCGGCCTCATCATCCGTCTCCCGCACAAGGTCTGTCTCTGCTACGACCTCGACCGCGGCACCATCACCGGCATCTGGCAGCACGAGGGCCACGACCCCGTCACCAGAACCTCCATCGCCGCCATCTCATGGGACCACCCCAACCGCAAATCCGAAGGCGGCACCCGTCACCTGCCAGTCCCTAACGGTCGCCTCCTCCCACTCCGCCCCGACACCCCGCCATCACCACCCTCCCGCTGGTCATCCCTCTCGCTCGCCGACAACTCGCTCCGCCTCCACGTCTCGTCCGGCACCAGCCATTCCTCCATCTCATGGGAATCAACCCTCACAACTCTTGGCCCCGCCGTCCGCCAGAGAAACGCCGACGGCGCCACCTCCATCCTCACCTCCGGCCCAGTCCCGGACAGCGCCACATGGTCAGGCCCGGAAATCACCCGCAACTGGCTCTCCCCCGTCACGCTCCCCATCCAGCCCGGCAATCCCGACGCCTCCCTCATCACCGATCGCATCCCGCTCCCGTTCCCCAATCCATGGCATCGCAAGGTCCGGCTCAGCGGGCTCGCCTGCTTCCCCGACGGCCGCGCCGCCCTTTGCACCATCGACGGCGATGTCTGGATCACCAATCCGCTCATTCCTAACGCCACTTCCGTCTCATGGCACCGCTTCGCCTCCGGCCTCCATGAACCCCAGAGTCTCGCCATCGCCAACGACCGCCTCCACGCCTTCACCCGCGACGGCATCATCGCTCTCGATCCCGGTCCCTCCGGCCTCTGCGATACCTACGCCAATTTCTGTCAGGACATCCCCCAGTCCGCCGAAACCCGCGAGTTCCCCATGGACTTCGTCGCTCGTCCCGACGGCGGCTTCTACGCCGCCAAAGGCGGTCAGCAACTCACCACCAAAACCCCCGGCGCAGGCCGCATCTACTCCATCTCCCCCGACGGCAAATCCGTCACCGAACTCTGCTGCGGTCTCCGCCAGCCCTACCTCGGCATCCACCCTGTCTCCGGCCTCCTCACCGCCTCGGACCAGCAAGGCAACTGGATCCCCGCCACCCCCATCCATAAAATCCGCCCCGGCGCCTTCTATGGCTTCCCCGATGCCGCCCCAAACCCCGCCCCTCCCGTCACCGAACCGCTCCTCTGGATCCCCCACGAGGTCAATCAAAGCGCCGCCGGCCAGGCCTGGACCGACCCCACCCGCATGGGCGCTCTCTCCAACCAGCTCATCCACCTCGCCTACTTCAAACCCGCCCTCTTCACCGTCTCCTCCACCCCCGACGACTCCCAGGCCTCCATCCAGCCTCTCCCCATCCCCCTCGACTTCCCACCCCTCAAAGCCGCCACCAACCCCATCGACGGCTCGCTCCTCGTCTGCGGCTTCCAGATCTGGGGCACCGACGCCCCGGACCTCTCCGGCCTCGCCCGCATCCGCCCAGGCAACCAGCCACCCACATGGCCCACCGCCATCACCGCCGCACCCGGCGGCCTCATCCTCTCCTTCACCCGCGAACTCGCCCCTCCCGCCCAGAACGCCGCCCTCGTCCGCTCATGGCACTACCTCCGCTCCAGAAACTACGGCTCCCCTCACCTCAAAGCCGATGATTCCCCCGGCGAAGACGTCCTCCCCGTCTCCGGCCTCCAACTCAGCGCCGACCGCCGCCACGTCTTCATCCACTCACCTTCCCTCGCCCCAGCCCAGCAGATCCGCATCGACTGGAACCTCGCCGCCACCGACGGCACCCCACTCCAAAGCTTCGCCTGTCTCACCGTCCATTCCCTCGCCCCCCAACCGTCCCTCATCTCCCTCTTCGACCCAAACTGGCAGCCCCCCGCCCACTCCACCCCCGCACCTCCCTCGACCGAGGAAAAACCCAGCGCCGCCCGCGGCAAGGACCTCGCCCTCCAGATCGGTTGCCTCTCCTGCCACAGCACCAACGGCTCCATGGAAGGCATGAAAGGCCCCTCGTGGCTCCACCTCCACGGCTCCCGCCAGACCCTCACCAACGGTTCCACCATCACCATCGACGACGCCTACCTCCGCGAATCCATCCTCAACCCCGCCGCCGCCACCCGCAAAGGCTTCCTCTCCCCAGACTCCGGCATGCCCCCCTACGCCGGCATCCTCTCTCCCACCCAAATCGACAGCATCATCCTCTTCATCCGCTCCCTCGCCAAATCCCGCCAGCCCTGACCGCCGCACCGCCATGAACCAACCCGTCTCCTCCCTCGAACACCACTCCCAGCCGCTCCTCCCACTCCAGCACTTCATCGCCCGCATGGCCCGCAGCAGCGCCATCTCCGCCCTCCTCATCACCTCCTCCCTCGCCATCGGCATGCTCGGCTACCACTACCTCGAAAACCTCAGCTGGACCGACGCCTTCCTCAACGCCTCCATGCTCCTCGGCGGCATGGGACCAGTCAACCCTCCCGTCACCACTCCAGGCAAGCTCTTCGCAGGCTGCTACGCCCTCTACTGCGGCCTCATCGTCATCGTCACCGCAGGCGTCCTCCTCACCCCAGTCGCCCACCGCGTCCTCCACCGCTTCCACTCCGGAAAACCTTCCTGATCCACCCGCCACACCTCCCCGAACCAGGGTTGCATTCCCTCCCCTCCGCCGTATGAACCCCCCACGGTTTCTGTCCCAACGTCGGTCCCCCCATCCCTTTCCCCATTTCCCACCCTCCGCACACCATGTCCGAGCCCCAATCCCAGGAAGACCTCGAAATGCAGCCAGCCGCACCAACAGGTGCCTACGGTGCCGACCAGATCGATAAACTCGAAGGCCTCGAGGCCGTCCGCAAACGCCCAGGCATGTACATCGGCGACCCCGATGAACGCGGTCTCCACCACTGCGTCTTCGAGGTCCTCGACAACTCCATCGACGAACACCTCGCAGGCTACTGCAAAACCGTCGACGTCACTCTCCACTCCGACGGCTCCTGCTCCATCCGCGACGACGGCCGCGGCATCCCCGTCGACACTCACCCCAAATTCGGCATCCCAGCCGTCGAACTCGTCCTCACCAATCTCCACGCCGGCGGTAAATTCGGCCAGGGAGCCTACAAGTACTCCGGCGGTCTCCACGGCGTCGGCGCAAAATGCGTCAACGCTCTCAGCGAGTGGTTCAAAGCCGAGGTCACCCGCGAAGGCAAGGTCCACATGATCGCCTTCGAACGCGGCAAAACCGTCAAGCCGCTCTCCGTCATCGGCACCACCGGCAACGACCGCACCGGAACCCTCATCTCCTTCCTCCCGGACCCGGAAATCTTCCAGATGACCACGGAATTCCAGTTCGACCGGCTCGCCACCCGGCTCCGCGAACTCGCCTTCCTCAACCCGGGCCTCACCATCAATCTCACCGACGAACGCCCGGACAAGGAACGCCATTCCTCCTTCCGCTACGACCGCGGCATCATCGAATTCGTCCTCCAGATGGGCCTCAATAAGGACGTCTGCCCACCCGACCCTATCGTCATCCGCGGCAAACGCGGGCTCGAACTCGAAGCCGGTAAACCACCCGAAGACTTCTACGTCGACCTCGTCATCCAGTACACCGACAGTTACTCGGAGCAGCTCTACTGCTACGCCAACAGCATCTTCAACGGCGACGGCGGCACTCACCTCTCCGGCTTCCGCGCCGCCCTCACCCGCGCCGTCAATGTCTACGCCAAGGCCAATAACATGCAGCGCGAGAAAGATCCTCCCATCACCGGGGACGATTGCCGCGAAGGGCTCATCGGCGTCATCTCCGTCAAGCTCCCTAACCCGCGCTTCTCCTCCCAGACCAAGGACAAACTCGTCAACAACGAGGTCGAATCCGTCGTCAACAGCGTCGCCTACGAGGGCCTCTCCAAATACTTCGAGGAAAATCCCTCCCTAGCGAAGCGCATCATCGACAAAATCGTCACCGCCGCGCGCGCCCGCGAAGCCGCCCGCAAAGCCCGCGAAACCGTCCGCAAAAGCGCCCTCACCGGCGGCGGCCTCCCGGGCAAACTAGCCGACTGCTCGGAAAAAGACCCCGCCCTCAGCGAGCTCTTCATCGTCGAAGGTGACTCCGCCGGTGGCTCCGCCAAGCAAGGCCGCGACCGCCGCACCCAGGCCATCCTCCCGCTCCGCGGGAAACTCATCAATGTCGAAAAAGCCCGTCTCGACAAGGCCCTCGAAAACAAGGAAATCCAGACCATGATCACCGCAATCGGCGCCGGCATCGGCACCGGCGAAGGCGAGGGCACGTTCAATATCGGCAAGGTCCGCTATCACAAAATCGTCATCATGACGGACGCCGATGTCGATGGCTCCCACATCCGCACGCTCCTCCTCACATTCTTCTGCCGCCAGATGTCGGAACTCGTCAAACGCGGCTACGTCTACATCGCCCAACCCCCGCTCTACCGCATCACCCGCAAAAAACGCGAGGAATACATCCAGGACGACAGCGAGCTGAACCGCATCCTCATCGACCTCGGCGCAGAAGAGGTCGCCCTCAAAAACCTCGCCTCCGGTGCCGTCATCAGCGCCCAGCACCTCCGCGAAATCCTCGAACTCCTCGCCAGACTCGACCGCTTCGTCGATGTCATCCAGCGCAACGGCGGCAACTTCGAACAATACCTCGCCGCCCGCGAAACCGAGACCCAGCGGCTCCCCGCCTACATGGTCAAGGTCCGCAGCGGCAACGAGGAAACCATGGCCTACTGCCTCGACGAGGTCGCCCTCCGCTCCTTCGCCGAAGCCAACCCGGACCTCCGGCTCTTCGCCGACATCTCCCACTCCGCAGACTCCTCACGCTCCGACGCCGGTCTCCCCCAGCGCCGCGCTCGGCTCTACGAAATCCACGAGTCCCGCGCCATCAGCAAAATCCTCATCCAGCTCGGCGAAAAAGGCCTCCCCCTCAACCAGTTCTCCGCTCAGGATCAACCGCTCTTCGAACTCCTCGAAAACGACGGCCGTCAGCACCCGCTCTTCGCCGTCCCCGAAATCCTCCAGCGCGTCCTCGAAATCGGCCGCCGCGGTCTCGAAATCTATCGCTTCAAGGGCCTCGGTGAAATGAACGCCAAACAACTCTACGACACCACCATGGACCCGAAACGCCGCAAGCTCCTTCAGGTCAAATTCAATGAGGAAAACATGGTCGAAGCCGACCGCATGTTCACCATCCTCATGGGCGATGTCGTCGAACCTCGCCGCGCCTTCATCGAAGACAACGCCCTCAACGTCCGTAATCTCGACGTCTGACCAAGCATCTCCCCCATGCCAGCCATCCCTCAACTCCGCCGTGTCAATGTCCGCACGCCGGAAGTCATGCAGCTCGTCCAGGCTGAGGTCGAGGTCCACTACCGCAGCCGCATCGTCGACGCCCTCCGCGCCGCCGGCGGCACCCTGACCATCGCCAACACCACCATCCGTCTCGCCAAACAGTTCGGCTTCTGCTACGGCGTCGAACGCGCCATCGACCTCGCCTACGCCGCCCGCAAGGTCTTCGCCGGCCGCAATCTCTTCCTCCTCGGCGAAATCATCCACAACCCGGAGGTCAATCGCCAGCTCCGCGAAATGGACATCCGCTTCCTCGCCAGCAGACCCTCGGACGACGAACTCAAAGCCCTCCACCCCGACGATGTCGTCATCGTCCCAGCCTTCGGCGCAGAAACCGCCGTCATGCAGCAGATCGCTGAACGCGGCTGCGCCACCATCGACACCACCTGCGGCGATGTCATGTCCGTCTGGCGCAGGGTCCGCGACTACGCCAAACGCGACTTCACTTCCATCATCCACGGCAAATCCACCCACGAGGAAACCCGCGCCACCGCCTCCCGCGCCCTCGGCGACTCCGGCGGCGGCCACTACCTCGTCATCCTCACACTCGACGACTGCGACGCCGTCACCCAGTACCTCGCCGGCCTCGGCAACCGCGACGCATTCCTCGCCCGCTTCGCCGGCAGCGTCAGCGAGGGCTTCGACCCCGACACTCACCTCCTCCGCATCGGGGTCGCTAACCAGACCACCATGCTCAAAAGCGAAACCGAGGAAATCCAGCGCCGTCTCCGCACCGCCATCGAAACCCGCGACGGATCCCCTGACAACTTCCTCGTCTTCGACACCATCTGCGGAGCCACTCAGGAACGCCAGGACGCGCTCTTCGACATGCTCAACGACCCCATGGACCTCATGCTCGTCGTCGGTGGCTACAACAGCTCCAATACCACCCATCTCGTCGAGATCGCAGAACAGCAGCTCCCCACGTTCTTCATCCGCAACGCCTCCTGTCTCGAATCCCTCGAACAGATCATCCACTTCGACCTCCACCAGAAGGCCGAACACTCGTCCTACACCGACAAACTCAAGGGCGACGGCCCAGTTACCGTCGGCATCACCGCCGGCGCTTCCTGCCCCAATAACCTCATCGAGGAAACCATCGTCCGCGTCTTCGCCCTCCGCGGCATCTCCCGCGACGCCCTCGAAGCCGCCATCCCCGCCCCGCCGCCAGCCGACGCCGCCTGACAATCACCGTCACTCGGCCTCCAGCACGCCCGCCGCGCCGTGGCTCCTGAACTCAGGCGCATACAGGCTCTCCACCGTCGCCAGTCCGCTCCGGCACGCCCCCCGCTGCTGCACCCGCACGCTGTATTCAAACACGTGCACACCCTTCGGCAGGCGCTCAATGAAGTAATGCACCGCCGTGTCCCTCGTGCTCTCGTAATATCTCACGCCTCCCTGCTCCCGCCACCCTGACAACACCCCCGTCGGCTCGCAGCTCGCAGGCCGCTCGTCCTTCAGGTGCACAAACTCAAGCTCCCGATCACTCCGCACCTCCACCCGCACCACCACTTCATCCCCCACCCGCACTTTCCCCGCCACCGCCCGCAACTCCGGCCCTTTCTCCCCCGCCACCCGCACCAGCAATTGCTTCCTAACCGTCAGCGGCCCGCCCGCCGCCGCCGCCGTCACTTTCTCGGCGTCCTCCAGATATGACCAGTGCACCGCCCCCCACGCATTCCCCGCCGTCGTCTGCTTCAAAACCACCCGCGCACTCTCCGCCGTAATCTCCGCCGCCGGAATCCTCTCCCGAAAATACCCGCTCCCAGCCTCCCTCTTCTCAGGCACGATCTCCCGCGACCCCACCCGCACCGCCGCCGTCCCGCCCCCACTCCACCCCGCCTTCCCGCCTCCCATCACCGCATGCACCGCATCCGCCGTCGCCTTCGTCGTCGGCCACGACTGCGTCCGCTTCTGCCCCAGTAGCCACTGCACACACTCCCCGGCCCGCTCCTCGTCCCCGCCAATCTCCCGAAACGCCTCCACCATCATCGCCTGAGTCTCCACCGGCGCTTCCTCCCACCGCCACCACTCCCGCTTCTCCGCCCAGTAACGTCCAGTCTCCTCCCGGTACACCGACCGCTCCCGCAAGCTCGCCAGCACCAACCTCGCTCCCTCCACATCCCCAAATCGCTTCATCCCAATCGCCGCCTGCGCCTGCACCATCCGCGGCTTCTTCATCCACCTCGTCCGCGCCTGCCCAAGGAAATACTCTAGCGCTTTCTTGCTCTCATCCGCCACCGGCCGTCCTTCCATCAGCCCGCTCCGCCCATACAGCCACAAAGCCACCAGATCGGTCAACCGATCCCCCTTCTCCCTCCGGTCCGCCCTAACCGCCTCCCGGTGCTCCCGCTCGAGCCACTCGTCCGCCCACTCCACCGCCTCATCGATCATCTTGCTCTCCACCTTGATCCCCAATCGCTCCAGCTTCCCGAACCCCGCCACCATATACAGCGTGATCCTCTCATTCGTCTCCCCGCCCGCAAACCAAGGCCACGACCCATCCTTCAATTGCAGCTCATCCAGCTTCGCCAGCACCCGCGCCGTCTTCGCATCCAATCGCGACGCATCAAACAACACCCCCGCATTCCGCCGCTGCTCGCTCTCTTTCGCCGCCTCCCTCAACCACGGGGTCTCTTCCATCAGCACCGTCTTCAGATCCCCGTTCTTCATCAACGGGCTCTCCAGCGCCTCCGGCTGCACATCCCGCCACACATCAAACACCCGCCGAACCTCCGGATCACTCAGCGCCAGGTGCCGCGCCAGCACATTCGCATAATACCGATTAAAGGTCTGCTCCGCACACTCATGCGGAAACTCCATCAGGTACGGCAACGCCATCACCGCCGCCCACGCCGGACGACTCGTCAGCTCCACACTCAATCCCTGATGCTTCAAGGTCTCCGACCCACCCGCCGCCGCCAGCTTCTCAAACACATACGCCTTCTCTCCCACCCGTCCCATCGCCAGCGGCAGGCTCTCCGTCACCAGCACCCGCCTCGACAACACCGGCAGCCATCCTTCTTCCCCATCACTCACCTCCGCCGTCCCCGCCACCGCCTTCCACGTCAGAAATCCCTGCCCGTCCGGCACCCGCACCCGCCACGTCAGGCTCCGCGATTCCTTCGCCGGCACCGTGAACGTCTGCTCCGGCACCGTCAATCCTAACGCCGCATCCGCCGACGCACCGCTCTCCCCATCCGCGAAACTCAACCTCGCCGTCCCACTCTGCTCCCGCTCACTCTGATTCGTCACCTTCACCGCCATCTCCACTTCATCCCCCTCCCTCAGAAACCGCGGCGGATTCGCCTGCACCATCAGATCCCTCGCCGTCACCGTCTCTCCACTCACAAGGCCCGACCTCAGCTTCCGGTCATGCGCAAACCCAAGAAACCGCCACGCCGTCACACTCTCAGGCATCGTGAACGTCAGCTTCACCGTCCCATCCGCCCCGCTCATGACCACCGGTTGGAAAAATGCCGTCTCCTGAAAATTCTTCCGCGCCGTAATCCCCTCCACCTTCCCGCCACCGCCCCTGGCTGCTTCCTCTCCGCCGCTTGGCGGCTCAGGCGGCGGACTCACATACGCAGATGCCCCTCCCATCGCCATCCCCTCCACTGCCTCCGCCATCACCGGAGCCGGTGCCGCCAGCAACCCATCCACCGCATCCCTCGAAACCGCATCGCTCCCAAACCGCAACCCTCTCGTCACCGGCGACTTCGCCGCAGTCATCAACCTCTCTTCGAACCCGAACTCCCCCGTCACCCCCCACCGCCGTCTCCAGCTTCGCTCCGTCTCCCTCTCAGGATACCAGTCGTTCACTAACGTCTCCATCCCCTCAAACTCATGCCGCATCCCCATCGGCCCAGCCTCCGGCTCCCGGCGAAACCCGTCAAACGCCTCCACCCACCGATGCTCCTTCATGCTCTCCAGCGACGCATCATACAGCACCGCCGCCATCTCCACAGCCGCACGCTCCGCCCCAGCCCCGCCAATCGTCAGGCTCCACGTGTCCGTCGCCCCCGGCTTCAGCTTCGACGTCATATGCTCCCACTTCACCACCAGCTCTTTATTCCGCCACGGCACCTGCACCGGAATCACCTCCGACACCATCCGCCGTTCCCTCACCTGACTGATCCTCACATTCAACCCTCCCCGGTGCGCCTCCGTAATCCGATACCGAATCACCTGCTGGCTCCGCGCCGGATCGGTCCAGAACCGCTCCACCACTTCCCCGCGATGCTCAATCTCCACCAGCGCCCGCACCCGGTCATAACCAGATCCCCACAACGCCCACAATTCCTCCCCAGGCTGCAACTCCCAACTCGGAGCCCCGCGCCAGTAAGGCACCCGCACCCCGAACCGCTCCGCCCCGGGATCCACCACCACCACATTTGCCTCCGCCCTCACTTCCTTCCCGAACCGGTCGTTCCCGCCATAAACCACCCGATACGCCCCCGCCCCTAACTTCACCTTCACCGTCGTCTCCCCACTCACATCCGTCACCGCATCCCGCCGCACCACCCGCTCACCACGCACCCAGCTCTCCATCTCCAAACCCTCCTCACCACTCTCCCCAGCCAATCGCGGCCGCACCACCCGCTCCGGCATCACTAGCCGGAAAACCTCCACTTCCCCCTTCGCCGCCAGCGGCTCCCCATCAAGGCTCCGCGTCGTCACCCGCACCGCCACCGGCTCCTCCCGCGTCTGCCACGCCCCCATCTCCAACCCCGCCTGCATCGCCCGCTCTCCCACCCGCACACTCACCTCCGCACTCCGCGTCTCCCCAGACCCATCCGTCACATCCGCCGTCACTTCATAACGAAACCACGCATCGCCCCCATCCCGCTCCATCTCCCCTGGCACCGCCACAAACCGCACCGCCACACTCCCATCCACACCCGTCACCGTCTCCCCACGCCCCACTTCCTCCGACCCACTCCTGCCACCCCGCCGCACCACCCGCGACACCCATGGAGCCCATTCCACCTCACGCATCACCCGCCACACCACTTTCGCCCCATCCACCGCCGCCCCGCTGTAACTCATCGCCCTAACCTTCACCTCCACTTCCCCACCCAATCTCGCCCCCGCCTCCGGCATTCCCACCTCCACCCGGAACTTCGGCCGCTTGTACTCCTCCACCTGCACCGTCACCGACCCCGCCCCGTCCCCTAACGTCATCTCCCCGGTCACGCCCTGCCTCGGTGCCGTCACACTCCCGCTGAACGACCCAAACGCGTTGCTCTCCACCGACACCTTCGCCACCTCCCGTTCGTTCGCGTCCCGCAGCACCACTTCCCGCTTCACCCCGGCCAGCACGCCATACTCCCCGCGCGCCGCATCCCGCCGCGCATGAATCCCCTTAAACTGAATCGTCTGCCCCGGCCGGTAGATCGCCCGATCCGTGAAAAAATACGTCTTCACCTTCTCCGCCTCCACCTCCGCCGTCACTTCGTCCTCATCACTCACCGCCATCTCCCCCTCATGCCACGCGATCAGCACAAAACCTGGCCGCTCCGCCACCGCCAATCGCACGTGCCCCTCCCCATCCGTCACACCCTTCACTTGCACCCGCGGCTTCTCCTCACCTTTCCCCTCCGCCCACAACGCCACCTCAGCCCCCGCCACCGGATCCCCACTCTCCCCATCCACCACCCACGCATCCACCGCCGTCCCCCCATCCCGCGCCACCGCCCGATGCATCAGCGCCAGCCGCGTCACGACCACCGGCAGAAACACCACGCCATTCTTCCGCCCGCGGAAGTTCGCATCACCACTCACCGCCAGCACATAAAACCCCGGCTTCAATCCCCCCGGCGCAGCCACCCGGTACTCATGCTCCCGGTAATCCCCCGTCTCCGGCAGATCCCACGCCCACGCCTTCGCCGCCGTCTTCCTCAGCGACCGCCCCACCGCTTCCTCCTCCACCGCCTCATCCATCTCCACAGGGTCCACCCGCTTCCCCACCGGAATCAGCCGGAAATGCACCCGACTCAAATTCGTCGCCCGCACCACCACCTCCGCACCGCCCGATCCCCACACATTCTCCGTCGCCGCACTAAATCCCTTCGTCTCAATCGCCCTCAACAGATTCCGGCACTTCGCTGCAAAGGGCGACCCGGGATGCTTCGCCAATGCCCCGCTCACCAACGCATGCGCCTCCCCCGGCTCCTCGTCACCCACTAGCATCTCCCCCAGCACCCCCGCCACCAGCACCGATACCTCGTGCCCACCCCACCTCTCCAGCAACGCCAGCAACTGCCGCTTCCACTCCCCACGCCCCTCCCGCCCAGCCTCATCACCCGCCCACGCCAGCCGATCCACATCCAGCAGCACCCGAGCCCCCGGATCCGCATCCCCTTCATGAAACCTCATCGCCTCCTGAAACAAACGCACCATCCTCACCTCCACATCATCCCCTCCCGGCTTCCACGCCAGAAACGTCCGCTCATCTCTCAGCGCCGGCGTCCCCGCCCCCCTAACCAACCCGACCGCCCCGGCCTCCGCCGTCGCCGCCCGCTTCCAATGCTCCCGCGCCTCCCGCGCCACAAAATCATACAAGGTCGGCTCATAACGATCCGGCAATCCCCCACCCGGCAACACGCGATCCCACAACCCGATCGCCGTCCCCCGCAACACCTCCCGCTCCGCCAGCGCCGCCCCAAACCTCCGCTCACACTCCACCATCACCCGCGCCCACCCCCACAACGCCACATCCTCCCCACCTCCGTCCGCCACTTCCGTCCGCTCCATCAATTCCCATCGCTTCTCCCGACTCCACCGACTCCAATTCGCCGCCGCAAACGCCCGCAACACCGGCCGCATCTCCACGGTCCCCTCCTCCACCGCCCGATCCGACAACCTCAGCAGCGCCGTCTCATCATCGTCCCCCGCCAACCCCGCCTCCGTCACCACCCGCCTCATCACCGCATCCACCGCCTCCTCCCACGCACCCTCCGCCCTGGCCCCCGCCTCAATCCGCCGCAACCCCTCCAGCGCACTCACCGGACGCTGCTCACTCAACGCCCGCTCCACCACCTTCCATTCCCCCTTCCTCCCCGCCGCCCGCACTTCCAACCCCAAAAAACTCAAGCTCATCAGCCATACAATCACGCCGCGCAGTAGGGTCGATCTCATAACCCCAACTCCACCACAGCACACCCCTCCCGTCCAGCGCACAGGCACCCCATTCCCTCACCCGCTCTCCCTCACCCCACGCTCACACAATCGCCATGAACTCCTGAATCGTCTGCCCAGGATTCCCACTCCGCATCAAGGCCTCCCCCACCAGAATCGCATCCGCTCCCCACTCCCTCACACGCCTCACATCCTCCACGGTCCGAATCCCACTCTCACTCACCAGTACCACATCATCCGGCACTTCCTCTCCCAACTCCCCAGTCGTCTCCAGATGAACCTCAAACGTCTTCAGGTTCCGGTTATTCACCCCAATGATCCTCGCATCCGTCTCCAGCGCCCGATCCAGTTCCTCCCGGTCATGCACCTCCACCAGCACATCCAGCATGCACGCCGCCGCCGTCTCCAGCAACCGCTTCAAATCATCCTGCCCCAGCGCCGCCACAATCAAAAGAATCGCATCCGCCCCAGCCACCGACGCCTCCCAGATCTGCAGCTCATCAATAATGAAATCCTTCCTCAGCAGCGGCACCGACGTCACCGCCCGAATCTTCGGCAGAAAACTCAAATGCCCCTGAAAATACTTTTCGTCCGTCAGCACCGAAATCGCCGACGCCCCCGCCCGATCATACCCGGTCGCCACCGCCACCGCATCAAAATCCGCCGCAATCACCCCAGCCGACGGCGACGCCTTCTTCACCTCCGCAATCACCCCCACGCCCCCATCCTCCCCACGCAGCGCCCGCTCAAAACTCCGGAACTCATTCCGCTCCAACGCCGCATGCCTCAACTTGTCCGCCAATGGCCGGATCTTCTCCACTTCAAGGCGCTTCTGGGCAATAATCTCGGCAAGCTTGTTCATGATCGTTTTACGGGAACTGCAAGAAACTGAAAATGAGACTTGCGCAATTCAGGATTTAGGGAATTATCCCCTCGCCCCGCAAAACGCGGGCGTTGATTGCGGGTGTAGCTCAGGGGTAGAGCGCAACCTTGCCAAGGTTGATGTCGGGCGTTCGAATCGCCTCACCCGCTCCACTCTCCCAGTGGAGCAACCGCAATCCAGACCGGCTCCCGCACCCTTCAGCCGTCTCCTCACCCTCCCAGCTGGGCACCATCATGCACAGCCTTCCCTGCGCGTCCTCCTTGACGCCCCCACAAGGCCTCCCCCACCCTCATGGCACCCACCATGACCTCGCGCCTCTACGACCTCGCCGACCAATTGTACTGCCTCGCCCCATGGACATGGTTGCACGAATCCCAACTCATTGGCCTCCAACACCCGGACACCAACGAAATCGCATGGATCAGCATCATGGGGGCCGGCGGAAATCACCGCACTCTCGCTCTCTACCTCGGGACCGAAGCCATCCAACGCTTCAATCTCATCCAGCAGCACGAGGACCACAACATCCTCCTCACCGGCGCCGACATCACCTCCCTCCTCCTCGGAACCCGCCAGCTCCAGGTCAACTTCGCCTTCCGCAACGAACTCTTCCCCCACGAACTCGCCACCATCAAATCCCTCAAACGCAAATACCGCGGCGAAAACTGGCCCGCCTTCCGCAGCTTCCACCCATCCCTCGCCCCGATCACCGCCTCCCCAGAAGAAACTTCATGGCTCGAGTTCGCCCTCGAACAAACCCTCATCGTCGCACCCCGCCTCCGCCATGACCCGTTCGCCAATCTCGCGGCCAATACCGACCACAACGTCGCCCTCGTCCGATCCCGCTCGTCCGGCTCATGGCAGGACTCATGGCACCCCGAAATCTCCTCCATCTATTCCTTCCCGGAACCAGAACCCTCGGAACTCCTCGTCGCCTCCATCCGCAAACTCCCTCGCTCCCACCCCATCGCCACCTCATGGCACATGATCCCGGAACCCGTCGGCAAGTCCGGCGAAGCCTACTTCCCCTATCTCTCCCTCACCATCGAACCGAAATCCGGTCAGGTCGTCTCCCTCGATACCGCCAACCCGCTCGACGGCATCTCCCCGCCCGACTCCATCCTCCGCGCATGGCTCAAATCCGGCATCAATCCCTCCGCCATCCTCACCAATTCCGCCGCCACCGCCGCCACTCTCGCCGCCACCGCCCGCGCCCTCGACATACCTCTCCACATCAATCCACACATCCCCGCCCTCGAAGACGCCGTTAGCAGTCTCGCCCGCTACTTCAACCAACTCTGACAACATCACCCACCCACCCGCGGCACCGCCACCTCCGGCTTGCCCCCCAGTCGCCGCGTCGGCGGCGCTCCAGCCACCGCCAGAAAATCCTCGTACCGGATCACTTCCATCCGCCGGTCAAGGTGCTCCACAATCGCCGTCCGACTCTCCACCCAGTCGCCGCTGTTCAGATAGTGAATCCCCTCAATCATCTTGTCCGCAGGCGTGTGAATGTGCCCGCAGATGATCCCGCACGCACCCTTGTGCCGCGCCAGATCCCTCAACTGCTCCTCATACCGCCCCGCAAAACTCACCGCCTGCTTCACCCGCGCCTTGATCGCCTTGCTCAGCGAAAAATACTCCTTCCCCCTCAGCCGCCGCCACCAGTTCCACACCCGGTTCAATCGCAGCAACTGATCATACCCCACCGCCCCGACCACACTCAGCCACCGCCAATTCGTCGTCACCTGGTCAAACACGTCCCCGTGCAGCACCAGATACCGGCCCCGCGGGGTCTCATGCACATGCTCGTTCGCAATCTGCAGCCGCGCAAACCGCAACGGCATGAACCGCCTCAGCTCATCATCATGATTCCCCCGCAGATACACAATCTCCGTCTGCTCCTTCTCCATCTTCCTCAGCACCAGCCTCACAAACCGCGTGTGCGCCGTGCTCCAATGATAGGGCTTCCGCCTCAAATGCCACGAATCAATGATGTCCCCGTTCAACACCAGCTTCTCACACCTCGTCCGCCTCAGAAAATCATTCACCTCGGTGATCTTGCAGTCCGGTGTCCCTAAATGAACATCAGATAGGAAAATGGTCCGGTAACGCACGGTTCGCGGGCTGGTCTGGTCGTTGGTACTCATGGAAAATTCAAACTCGCCGCCGGCGAAGGCACCGTCGGCGGTATCGCCCCCGCAGGCCTCTCCCCTGCCGCACACCGCCGCAGCACCGCTTCAAACCGCCCCACCACCACTTCCCACGTCAGCCCCAGCGCCGTCCGCCGCGCCCCGCGGCAAACCGGTAACCGCTGCTCCTCAGTCAACTGCACCACCCGCCCCAGCAGCCGCGCATACCCGGCATCGCTCCCCGGTGTCTCCACCCAGCCATTCACCCCGTGCACCACATGCTCCCGCCCCGCCCCAGCATCAATTGCCACCACAGGCAACCCGCTCGCCATCCCCTCCAGTACCTGTCTCCCACTCGTCTCCGCCATCCCCGGCAACGCCAGCAGATCACACGACGCCGCCGTCACCGCCAGTCTCCGCCGGTCCATCCCGCCAGTGTAAACCGCCCACGGCCACCGCTCCCGGCATTCCTCCAGAAACGCACCCTCCCCAGCCACCACCGCCTGCACCCTCACCCCTCGGCTCTGCATCCCCTTCACCGCCTCCAGCGCCAGCGGCAGGTTCCCCTCCCGCTCCACCCGACCACCCATCAGCACCACCACATGCCACGGACTCACTCCCCACATCTTCCTCAATGTCTCGTCCCGGTGATCAGGATGAAACCACTCGCAATCCACCCCGCTCCCCACCCGCACCACCCGATCATAACCAACCTTCTCCATCTTCTCCACCTCCCCGCGACTCGCCACCATCGTGAATGCCCCCAGTCCATGCACCCACCGCTGCATTCTCTCCGCCGGACGCCCAAACCATCCCAAACCGCACCTCCCCACGCGCTCCCCAAATCCCTCGCCATACTCCATCCCGAACGGAATCCCCAGTCGCCGCGCCGCCGCCACCGCCACCATCCCCCGCCACCCCTCCATCGCGATATAAATCACCTCAGGCCGCTCCTCCCGCCACGCCCCTACCAACCGACCCCACGGATTCATCCCCATCCGCGTCACCCGACACCCTCCCACCCGCTCTTCATAAGCACCACCACCCGCCCCGCCACTCCACACCCTCACATCATGCCCCATCCTAGCCAATCCCCCGCCCAGCTTCTCCAGCACCCATGACCTCCTCCCAGCATCAGGAAGGTGTGTCTCCGTGACAATCGCAACTCGCATGGTTCAATTCACGCCATCTCAGGCATACCCTCATCCTACCAGTTCCTCGCTTTCCCTGAAGCCCTTTCACGTGCCGTTTCCGCTACAAGCTTCCTCCCTCCCTCCACCTCCACCCGCCACGCGCTCCCCACCCAATCCCCATGGAACGCCTCATCCCCTGCCCAGGCTGCAGCATGCCCGTCTCCCCAACCGACGACCCTACCTGCCCCAAATGCAGCTCCCCAGTCCTCGGCCACGTCTTCCGCGGTCTGCTGGAAATTGATGTCGCCCACTCCGGCGAATCATGGGAAACCGCCCGATCCAAAATCACCGCCGCCATCAACCAAGGCATCCTCCACGGCCACAAAGGCGTCAAAATCATCCACGGCTACGGCGCTTCCTCCGGCCGCGCCCGCATCCGCAACGAAGCCATCCTCCTCCTCCGCTCCCTCGCCTCCGCCACCTCCGGCCGTCTCTCCTAGTGTAGTCCGCCTTACAGATGGTGTCTTATGGACGAGGGATTTTTTCCGAGTCCACGGCGCGAGGAGGGCGCGAATCAGGATTCGCAACCGACGAGCAACACAGGAATCGGGAAAAAGACC